>WQYG01000015.1 GCA_009781395.1 Candidatus Bathycorpusculum sp.
TAGAACTTTTGAAGAGCTGCAAAAAGCACTAAAGATTGCCTTTAGTGAAATTACTCTTAGCGATATTAAAAACTGGTACAAACACGACGGATACAAGACAATGTCAATTTAAGTTGCTATATACTGTCTCAACAGTCATCTAACAGTTTCTTTAACAATAGGGAAAGAAACTCTATTAGCTTTAGTGCAAGTAACGGTGAAGCTTATCAGGTATATGACGTTCCAATAGTTTCATTAGATGATAACGCTCTTGCAGCAGTAGCTCAAATACGCCCTCAACAACAAACATCTGATAAGGTGCTTCAACAAATTGATGATTTAGGGCTTCAATGGTACTACGACCGTGCCATGGAAATCTATCAAAACAAAACAGGAATAATTCCAGAGATAACTGAACTAAGAATAATTTTTTCTATATATGGATATTTAGGAGTAGACAACATGGTCTATGAAGGCCCAACATTGGAAATTTTAGGCTCAGACGACCTTAACAATTCTCCTTTTGGACGAAGTGTTTTCTTTGCCAGCTTTCAACCAGATGGCACACTAAACCTCATTAACATATTAAAATAAAAAGTTGGTTTAAATTTGAAGCACATTTACGTTATAGTTATAAAAGGTTCATTGGGAGAAAATGTTGCATAAACCTTATAATTGCTGACCGAGTTATGTAGTATCTAATAATAGAAGGCTGAAGGATGCATTTACTTAACTTTAAAGGATTATCCAATCAAGAACTCATACATCTAGTTGATCTGGCAATAGCTATAAAAAATTGTCCACAAAAGTACGCTAAAACATTAGAGGGAAAAACAGCTGCTCTAGTTTTTCAAAAAACGTCCACTCGCACACGTGTTTCATTTGAGGTTGCTATGACACAGCTTGGGGGTCACGGTCTTTTTTTGGATTGGAGAGCCACTAATTTTACAGTTGCAGATCTTTCTGATGAGATAGGTTATCTATCACGTAACATTGATTGCATCATGGCAAGGTTACTTTACAATTCAGATTTAAACAGGATAGCAAAAACTAGCCTTGTTCCGGTTATCAATGGATGTGATGAAAAATATCATCCAAGCCAAGCTATAGCTGATTTAATCACTATAAAAGAAAAAAAAGGCACTTTATCAGGGGCAAAGTTGGTTTACGTGGGTGTACACAACAACGTTGCTAACTCACTAATTGAAGCCTGTACTAAAACGGGTGTAAAGATTACAACAGTTTGTCCCATTTTTAATGAAGCTTCAAGAGACAACGAACTTTTAAAGGAAGCTGAAAAAACGGGTCTTTGGGAGTCCACGTTGGATTTACAAAGGGCTGTTTCAGATGCAGACTTTATATACACAGACACATGGGTAGATATGGAATTTTTTACTGACTCTAACTATGCTGAGGAAAAAGAGAAGCGTACAAAATTGATGATGCCCTATCAAATCAACATTAACTTGCTTAAGGATACTAAAGCTTATGTAATGCATGATATGCCAATTCATCGGGGCTACGAAATCACCGCGGACGTTATTGAAAATCCAAAAAGCATCATTTATGAACAGGCAGAAAACAGACTATACTCAGCTAAAGCAATTTTATTAAAACTAATCGGAGTCTAACATCAGCATGTTTAGAGAGAAATAACAGGTTAGGTCTGCTTTATAGGTCACTTAGAGAGAATATTTAGGAGGTAAGAAGAGAATGAATTATGCAGTTATTGCTGATGCTTATGGAAAAATTGAGGCTACCACTAAACGTCTTGAAATGACAGATATATTGGTGAATTTATTAAAAAATACGCCTAAGGAAGTTGTAGCTAAAATTGTTTATCTTACACAGGGCAAACTGTACCCAGATTTTGCAGGTATAGAGATAGGAATAGCAGAAAAACTAGCTATTAAAGCACTTATTCGTGCCTCAGGAAGAAAAGAAAGTGAAATATTGACTGATTTACAAACAACAGGGGATCTTGGGCAAACAGCAGAAATTCAACTTGCCAAAAAGAAACAAGTTACATTTTTCTCTAAAACACTCACTGTTGAGCATGTTTATGAAACATTGGATAAAATGGCAAAAACAACTGGTTCAGGTGCGGTAGACACAAAGATGGCAGTTTTTGCAGGTTTACTTTCAGATGCTTCACCTAAAGAAGCTAAATATCTCATACGCACTGTTACGGGTAATTTACGTTTAGGCATTGCCGACATGACAGTCTTAGAGGCGTTAGCAATTGCTTACGGTGGCGGGAAAGAAACCCGTGAACCAATTGAGCGAGCCTACAATATTTGTTCAGATCTTGGCCGAGTGGCAGATATTCTTGTTCGAGAGGGATTAGAGTCAGTAAAAAAAATGCAGGTGATGGTTTTTGAACCTATTCGACCGATGTTAGCAGAAAGGTTGCCTTCACCAGAGGATATTTTAGAGAAATTTAACGGAAAATGCTTAGTAGAGTACAAATATGACGGTGAGCGCATCCAAGCACACAAACAAGGCAATAATGTTAGTCTTTACTCAAGACGTTTAGAAAATATTTCCAGTCAATATCCTGATGTTGTTGAGTTAATTAAAAAACAAGTAAACGCTCATGAAGCAATTTTTGAAGCTGAATGCGTTGCTGTAGACATGGAAACAGGAGACATGAGACCTTTCCAAGAACTCATGCACCGACGACGTAAATACGGTATAGAAAACGCAATTGAAAAGTATCCAATTTCACTATTTGCCTTTGATTTGCTATTTGTTAACGGCAAAGACTTAACACGTGAACCTCTAACAAATAGACGAGCCATCTTAGAAGACGTGTTAAACCAGAATATACAACTGCAAATAGCCACACAAAAAACAGTTAACAGTTCTAAAGAATTGGAAGATTTTTTTGAGCAAGCTATAGAAGAAGGGTGTGAAGGTTTAATGTGTAAAGCCCTAACAAAAGGTTCTGTTTATCAAGCAGGAAATCGTGGCTGGCTGTGGATAAAATACAAGCGAGATTATAAAAGTGAGATGATAGATACATGTGACTTAGTTGTGGTTGGGGCTTTTCATGGTAGAGGTAAACGGGCAGGAGCATATGGTGCATTATTGTTGGCAACGTATAATCCAGAAAAAGACATGTTTGAGACCACAACAAAATGCGGTACAGGCTTTACTGAAAAAGACATAGATTATTTACACTCTATGCTGCAAAAACATGTTATTGTTTGCAGGCATTCTAGAGTTTTGTCAATGATGGAAGCTGACGTTTGGTTTGAACCATTTGTTGTTCTTGAAGTTTTAGGTGCAGAGGTCACGTTAAGTCCAATTCACATGTGTTCTATGGATGTCGTGCGTAAAAGTAGCGGGTTTGCAATTCGTTTTCCAAGATTTACAGGTAAATACCGCACAGATAAAAATCCACAAGATGCAACTACTTCAAAGGAAATTGTAGAGATGTACCAAAATCAACTTAAACAAATTCAGTCAAATAAGTAAGTTAAACAGGAAGGCTAAAACTGATAAGCTTCAACACTAAGATATTGTAAGTGAGGGAATCTTGTGGCGTTAGACACAGAAAAAATGAAGACACTTATTGCGTTTAAGAAACGTTTAGAGAACCAACTTGAGGCATTAAATGTTGAAATTAGAGAAGTTCAAACAGCATTAGATATAGTTAATAGTATGCTGCTTGAAAAAGGTTTTAAACGTGGGGATTTAAAAGAAATTTCACCGCCACCAGATTTGCCAAAAGAAATAGTGCTGCCAAAACAAGAACAAGCAAGCCAGGTTTCAATTGATACCCGGTCACCTACATTAACTTTCACAGCAACTGTGACACCTCATGATATAGAAAATGTGTTTCCATTAAAGGCTATGAATGATGAAACGTTAGCATTGATTTGTTTTGATAAAGGTGTTATGCATGTGCTGCCTGATGAAAGTAAAAAGTTTAATGCTAAAACGCCACCTTTTCAAAATTTTTTGGTAGAAAAAGTTCTCTCTAAAATGAAAGAAAAAGATGTGGATCTTGTGCGTAATAATCAGTTAGAGGCAAATAAAGTGTTTACTTATGATGTTATAAAAGAAGATGATTTAATTCAAGAGATAGTGATACATAATGTTGATGATGAGCGGTTAAAGGAGTTAAAATCAAGTATTCGTTGGACCTTGGAGAAAATGTATGAAAAAATGAAAAATTGAAAAGAAAAGAATTAGGACAAATGTTTGTCAATAAGAGCAGTTATGTTTTTTTTAACACATAATCCAACAAGTCGTTCAACTTCTTGACCATTCTTAAAGAGAATCAATGTGGGGATGCTGAAAACTTGTAGTTTTTCAGCTACAGAGGGGTTTTTGTCAACGTCAAGTTTGCCAATAAGGACTTGCTTAGAATATTCTTGAGCTATTTCATCTATTGTTGGTGCTAATGCTCTACAGGGACCACACCAAGTTGCCCAAAAATCAATGAAAACAAGTTTATTGTTTTTCATGGTTTCTTCAAAATTGGCGTCTGTAACATGGAAAGGAGAACTCAAGTCATAACACTCCAATAAGTTTAGTGAAATTTATTTCTGCACAATATAAAGGGTTCGCGTAAACATTTAAGAGAATGTTAAAAATGTATAAACTATTCACAATATTCTAGTTTTCGCGAAAATATTTAACGGATTTCACAGCTCACTCAACACCCAACTAACAACCAATAACACGCACCCTAAAATGAAAACTCTCAAACATACCTATTAAACGATGACTACAAACTTGAAAACTAAACAAAATAAACACCCATATAACATACAAGTTAAACAGGAATCAAAACACCAAGTAAATAGTGCAGAAATGTAGAAAAACTATCAGAGCTCCACACTTCCACGCAACAAACGCACATCTGCAACTTGCCCAGTATCAGCATATATGCCAACAGCAACTATATTTATGCCACCAGCGTAAATCATGTCAAGACGGAATTCTATATACCAATAAGGATACAGATTTACAGAGTTATCTCGAGTATGAGGCACCAGTTGAACCGATAAGGGGGGACGTTGAGTTTTGAAACCTGAAACTTGTTTTCCTTCAATATTTTGAGTCAAAGTTTTTACATAGTTCTCAGCTATTTCAATAGCTTTTTCTTGTGTTATAGAAATATGACTGCTGCCCGTTTGGAACAAGAAATAACTATCAGTCATAGTGATTAAAATGTTGTTTTGAAAAGTCATTTGTAAACCTTTAGTTTGATAGTCTATACCATTTTCAGTAAACATCCAAAGCAACTCGGCATAGGCACCAGAGATGTAAACACGCAGTTTCATGTTACCATCAGTTAGCGTCACGCTTTGAGTTGACTCCACTTTACCTAAAAGATTAAGCATATCTGTTAGGTATGCATCACCGGAATACTCTTTATAACTAGACAAAATTGCATGCGCATTGATAAGAAAATTATTAGGCTCATTACTGGTAGAGATGGGGTAACTTTCAATCATGACAAGCTCATACCTAGAAAAATGACCATTTCTAAAACGAAGTAACGTATTCAAATTACTTGTCCTACTGGTAAGAGAGTACGCTACCTCTTCTTCAGACACACCCCCAAAGTCAGTCCGCCACTGCAAAGTATTACTTAACAAAGTAATAGTATAACGTTGTGTATCAATACGCGTAACATTATGTAAAAAATTAGCAACTTTAGCAGTTCCCATACCCCAAGACATCAATTGCTGATTTTCTGCATAAAGAACACGCTGCGATTCTAACAACTGACTATTTTGATAGAATTGTATACCAGAAAAACTTGCTAAAAGCACAATCACAATCAACATTACACCAAAAACAGAACGCCCCTTAAAAGATAACCAACGATGCACAGATTCAACATTATGAACATCCTCTACATTCTTTAAAGTATTAACACTAGCCTTACCAAAAGCAGACAATTTATACTGACCATTATCCAATTTAGAAAGCAAATCACCAAGACTTTCAAGATGATAAGTCAAATTTGGCGTTGAAATACCAAGAGCCTCCACAAGCTCCATAAAAGTCATAGGTTTAGAATCAAGCATACGAAGAATTTTACGCCTAACAGGATGCTTAAAGGAACTGAACATTATGGAATAGATTTCATCTTCAGGATCTCGAGTCATCCTTTGTCACCACAAACCAAAATGCAAGCTTAAGTTATAAAATTTTCAGTACCCAAAAGAATAAAATAACACCCACACCCACAAATTTAGAACATACCCTAACTATCAAAAAGAAACAACTCGTGCACACGTAAAAACACAAATTACAAAATCCAATTGTCAAATTAAACAACAGATTAAACCATATACCTTGATTTTGACTTACTTTTGCAATAACTCTTTACAACCTAAATTCCCGAATTTTTTATACCTACGACAACTAAAAAGTCTGAAAAACCGTAAAACAGCAATAAAGGCTTAAAACGTCAGTTTCTCTTGTATGCAGGTATAAAATTTATAACTACACAGACAGTGATTGCCCTTTTTAAGATTTTTTAACGTTTAACGGGTTTTTCAAGCTTTTACTTATTGTAAGCATAATTTTTCCAGGATTTTAGGTTACAATAGAACAAAACATTTACACATAAAAACATGTTTTGTTTTAAAAGATGCTAATAAAACGTCAATTATAAAAAGACTAAAAAGAGGCATAAAAACGAGAGGTCTATTACATAATTTTGAAAAGTAGGTTTGTTATTTTGAACTACAGCGTAGTTCAGAACGCCCTAAGACTTAACTATCTATAAAGAACCAATATTTAGGACATCAGGTTATTTACCTAGTGTCAGCCGTTATTCGCGGACTGAACTTAGGTGATGCTGACGTTTTGAATGTCGAAATATCGTTTTGCCAAAAAGCGCAAACGTTCGGCGTTCTTGCCATTTTTGCCTATAGCAACGCCCTTGTCTTTTGGGTTCACAGTGATGACTGCCATTTTTTTGCCATCAGTGCGCTCGGTAACTCGAATTTCACGCACTGTTGCAGGTTTAAGGGTGTTTTTTATAAATTGCACCGGGTCTTCACTATATTCAATGATTTCATGTGTTTTTCCAGTCATTCGTTCAAGTGTATGAATGTTTCGTCCACCTTTACCAATAGCTACACCCACTTGACCCTGATTTACGACGAAAATTACTCTTCCCTGTTCTTCATCAATTATACAGTCTTTCACGCTTGCGCCACTTATACTTTCAAACAATGCGATGTAACGCATTTCGTCGCATGTGATTTTTATACCGGTTGTCATTGCTCTCCTCCAACTACTTCTTGAATTTCAGATGTTTCTACTATTTTAAGAATCTCTGAATCTCCTGATTCCCGGATGCTTAATGCAGAGATTATGAATAGTTTACCTGCAACTTCAGCTAGATCCATTGAAGTACCTTTGTAGGTTATCACGGGAATCTTTGAGAGTTTACCATAGTATTCTATATCAACTTTTATGTCTTTTGGACAGTTAGAGGCTAAAACGATCAGTTTAGCCTTACCAGTTTTAACGTTTTGCAATGCCGAATTGGCTCCAAAAGAAACTTTGCCAGTTTTAACGGCTAATGCAATTGCTTTATCCATATTTATCATGTTTCAGTTTTTCCTCCATCTTTTTCTTGACTTTCAAATGTGGACATGTACAATTCAACTAGACCTGTGCCGATTGGTATTGACTGCCCAACTATAACGTTTTCTGTTACACCAGCTAAAGGATCACTTTCACCTCTAACTGCCGCTTCAACTATGTTTGGAATGGTGATTTCAAATGCGGCGCGAGCTAAGACACTTGCTTTCTTACCACTGATACCATGTCTACCGATTTGTTGTACATCACCTGTTGTAGTCATCATGTCTGCGACTAGCATGACGTGCCTTACATCAACGTCTAAACCTTGATCTTCCAACACACCTTTTGCTTCGTTAACCAATGCATTTCTTGCTGCTTCAACGCCTAAAGTCTTTGCAATTTCATGGATGTTATTTGTGGTCGTTTTTGAGGTATCGACACCTGTGATTTCTAAAACTTTGGCAAGGTTTGAACCATCAGTACGAATTACCCATTCACCGCTTTCTTCTGTGACTAATACTCGTTTAATGTCTGGAACCCCTTTGATATGCGCTGCAGGTAGTTTGGTTAGCATACGTTTTAGTGCTTCGGTTTTCTTTGGCTTGATTTCAAGTGAATCATCAATTACAGTGACAGTGGCATTTAATGTTTCAAGGCGTGTTTTGGCTTCATCTATGGTTATACTGCGATCATTCATCATTGCACGGTTGAGTTCAACCACGATGACTTCTTTAACTGGATCTTCATAGATTGCTGAGGCTATATTTTCAAGTTCAGTGTAAATGATGTCTCGTGCTACTGTGACTGCCCCCTCTTTGCTTTTTGCGTTTTCGCTTGTTAAGTATATGGTCATAATGGGTGTTGAGGGAATTTTACGGGCGTCTACAATTTCGATGAGTCGTGGTAAGCCTAAGGTGACGTTTTGTTCTTTAACACCAGCATAGTGGAAAGTTCTAAGAGTCATCTGTGTACCAGGCTCACCGATTGACTGGGCTGCAACAATACCAACTGCTTCACCTGGTTCCATTAGGGCGTGTTTATATTGTTCTGCAGTTAGGGTTGTAGCTTTTTCTACGCCTTCCTTGCTTAATTTGCTCTTTGACAGGGTGTTTTTTAGTTGGTCAAACAAAATTGGGGTAAGCTGGTTTTCAACGTTTTTAAGTTGTTTCTTGATAAAGTCTGTTGTGGCGGGTTCGCCTTTTTCTTCGCCGATTTTAATTTGTTCAATAAGTCGGCTTACGTTAACTGCTTTACCGTGATCACTTTTTGCTGGATCAACGCCATCTTCGCCATAACAGAACTGGATAATGTCTCCAGCTGAATCACGAACTGTGTTATCATATTCTAGACGAATATGTTCAAGTGCGTTAATGAGCCTGCGCTGCATGTAACCACTTTGTTGAGTACGTACGGCAGTGTCTACTAGACCTTCTCTGCCACCCATAGCGTGGAAGAAGAATTCAATTGCGTCAAGACCTACTTGATAAGAGTTGTACACAAAGCCTCTGGCCTTGGGGCGTGGATCGTTTTCTTTAAAGTGGGGTAATGCACGATTTGCATATCCTCTAAGGACACGTTTGCCTCTGACTGATTGTTGACCAACACATGCAGCCATTTGACCGATGTTAAGACTTGAGCCTCTTGCGCCAGTTCGGGTCATGACAATACCTGCATTGTCTATTGTAAAGTCTTCATCTGCGATTTTGCCTGATTCGTCTCTGGCGGTGGAGAGTTCATGCATAACATAGATTTCAAATGATTCCTCCAGAGTTTGACCAGGTAAACGGGGTAGGGTGCCGTTTTGGAAGTTAGCAATGTGTTCGTCAATTTTCTTCTGTGTACGATCCATTGTTTTTGTCATACGGCTACGTGCTTTTGGTGAGAGCACTAGTTGATCGTAAGTGTAGCTAAAACCTCTCATTGAAATGAAAAGCTTTAACAAGCGAGTGATATTGTTAAGGAATGTTCTTCCTGCTTGTGTTCCATAGTCTTTAATGATTCTGTGGAGTAAGCTTTCTGACTGTTCAGAACCGATGCTTCGGCGGTCAATAACACCTGAAACCAGTTGACCATTATGTACTACGACATAAGCGTCATGTTTACATTTTTCCTCTTCACACTTGTTGCATCCTTGACAAATGTTTGCCTTCAATACATAGTTTAGAGTTTTTGGCAGGAACAAGCTGAAGATTTGTTTACCTGACCATATGAGTTGTGGTTCTGTGATTTCTGGTTCTGGAAGGATGCCAGTGTAACCAGTGGCTGTTAACAAGCGGTCTACTTGTTCACGGTTAATGTAACTGCCTTTTCGAGTAAAGTAGTAGGCACCTGTGACAAAGTCTCTGATTGCGCCGATGATTGGACCGCCAAATCTTGGAGAGAGAATTTGGTCTTGTACTTGCATGAGTAGTAATGATTCAGTTCGGGCTTCTTCACTTTGTGGAACGTGTAGGTTCATTTCGTCACCGTCAAAGTCTGCGTTATATGGTGGGCAGACACAGAGATGCATACGGAAGGTTTTGTAGGGTAGAACTCTGACGTAGTGTGCCATGATGGACATGCGGTGAAGGGATGGTTGGCGGTTAAAGATTGCGATGTCCCCATTCTTTAGGTGACGTTCGATAATAAATCCGGTTTCGATTGCTTCTGCAATTTTTGTGCGGTCAACAACGAATTCGAGACGTATACGTTTGCCGTCTGGACGGATAATGTATAGTGCACCGGGATAGTTTTCTGGACCGTTAACTACGTATTTTTTCATTTCTTCAATGTTCCAAATGGTCACTTTTTCTGGAACAGATAATCGCATAGCTATGTCTTGGGGTACACCGACTTCGTTTATGTCTAAGTTGGGGTCAGGTGAAATGACTGTACGAGCGGAGAAGTCAACGCGTTTGCCAGAGAGGTTGCTTCTGAATCGGCCTTCTTTGCCTTTTAGGCGTTGGCTAAGTGTTTTTAGTGCTCTGCCGCTGCGGTGTCTTGCAGGGGGAATGCCAGAGGCTTCGTTGTTGAAGTACGTTGTGACGTGGTATTGTAACAGTTCGCTGAGGTCTTGAATGATAAGGGTGGGGGCGCCTGCTTCCATGTTTTCTTTTAGACGTTGGTTAATTCGGATGATGTCTACGAGTTTGTGTGTTAAGTCGTCTTCAGATCGGATGCCTGACTCTAAGGTGATTGAGGGACGAACATAAACGGGTGGAACAGGTAGGACTTGTAAAACCATCCATTCTGGACGGGCAACATTTGGGTTGAATCCTAAAATTTCAAGGTCTTCATCGCTTATACGTTCAAGGCGTTCGCGGATCATGCTTGGAGTTAGGGGTTCAGATCCTAAATCTGTTGCTTCAACGTATTTTGTTGGTTTTTCGAAAGTGATTTTGTATTGGGCTGAGGCGCAATATGGGCATTGTTTTGCTTTGATGTCAGTCATGATTTCTTTGTAAACTTCGTCTGGAATCGTGCCGAGTAGTTCGTTGAATCTTTCAATTTTTTGGCGCGATTTTTTGGATGCCTCTTCAGAGAGTAAAATACGTCCGCAGCTGCGACATGTTGATTTTATAAGGTCAGAAATGATTTTAGTGAATTCTATGTGTACTATGGGTACGGCAAGTTCGATGTGGCCGAAGTGACCAGGGCATCGGACTGCGGTGTTTCCACATGTTTTGCACCGTTGTCGGGGTTCAAGTGTTCCTAAACGGCCGTCCATTAAGCCGGCGGTGATTGGTGCACCGTCTTCGTCGTAAGTGTCAGGTGTTTGGATTTCTACGACTGATTGTTTTCGGAGATCTTTGGGTGAGATTAAACCAAATGAAATTGCGTCAACTACTTTATGGATCAATTCTTCCGATGCCATGATTATGCTTTCTCCTTAAGTTTTAATTTTGGTGTAATACAGAGACTTTGGAGTTCCTGTAGTAGCAATTTAAAGGCGTAAGATACAGTAACAGGAGCAATCTTTACCTTTTCATCGCAAATTTTGCAGACATAACGTCTCTGTTTCATGTCAAAGTAGGCTATTTGACCACAGGTTTCACAAATAAATAAGGTATACTTGTCAGATTCTTCAAGCAGTCTGTCTCTTAGCAACATGGCTGCGCCGTGACCGATAAGGCAGTCTCGCTCCATTTCACCAAATCTAAGACCGCCCCCTCTAGCTCTGCCTTCAGTTGGTTGTCGGGTGAGCATTTGGACTTGTCCTCTAGCTCTGGCGTGTATTTTGTCTGCGACCATGTGGTGAAGTTTTTGGTAATATACAACTCCGACAAAGATTTCTGCAACAAATTTTTCGCCTGTGGTGCCGTTGTAGAAAACTTCGCTTCCTGTGTGGCTAAAGCCTAATTTTACTAGGTTGTTTCGGACTTCGGTGGGGGATTCATTTGCGAAGGGTGTGCCGTCACCTGGTTTTCCACGGGCTGATGCGGCTTTTCCTGTTAGAGATTCGATGAATTGTCCGATGGTCATTCTTGAGGGGATGGCATGGGGGTTAATGATTAGGTCGGGTGTTATGCCTTCGTCAGTGAAGGGCATGTTTTCTGGTGGGACAATTAGGCCGATTACGCCTTTTTGGCCGTGTCGGCTTGCGAATTTATCTCCGAGTTCAGGTATTCTTTGATCGCGTACACGAACTTTGACGAGTTGGCTTCCTTCACCAGATTCAGTGACAAATATGCCATCTACAATACCGGTTTCGCTTGGGCGCATGTCTATGCTGGTGTCGCGCATTGAGGGTCCTTTTACTTCGAATTCTTTGTATTCTTCTAGGAATCTTGGGGGGCTGATTCTGCCTATTAGGACGTCTCCGCCGACTACTTGTGATTCGAGGCTAATGATTCCATCTGGTTCAAGTAGACGGTAGTATTGTTCACCGCGGTAGCCACGTGTGCCAGGTTCAGGGACGGTAAATTTGTCTTTTAATCCGCCGAGATATTGACGACATTCTGCTTCGTAAATGCGGTAGAAAGTTGATCTAAACAGACCTCGTTGAATTGAGGCTTGGTTGAATATGATGGCGTCTTCCATGTTGTAGCCTTCGAAGCTAAGTACTGCAACGACGCAGTTTTGACCTGTGGGGCGTTGTTTGTATCCCATGACGTCCATGTTTTCTGTTTGGACTAGGGGTACTTGTGGGTAGTGTAAAATGTGGCTACGTGTATCTGTTCTGTTATGGAAGTTTGTTCCGTAAACGCCTAGGGCTTGTTTTGCCATTGCTGCTTGGTAAGAGTTACGGGGGGATTGATTGTGTTCTGGATAGGGGATTGTTGAGGCACAAATGCCAAGGATTGTGTATGTTGCGATTTCAAGGTGGGTTGTTTCAGGTTTTATGTCATCGTATGTTATGGCGATGAAGGCGTTTTCTTCTTCTTCAGCGTCAAGGTATTCGATGTAACCTGATTTGACTATGTCTTCCCATATCCATTCGCCAAGACCAATTTTTTCGATATGTTTAGGTTGGAGTTTTGGTGTGCCGTTTTCAACAATGATTAGGGGGCGTCTTACACGTCCTTCGTCAGAGTTGGCGTGAACTTCTTCAGTTGAGGTTTGGGATTTATTAAAGTATGTAATGTTTACTTCTGTTGAGATTTCGCCTGATCGGCGTTTTGTGCGGAAGCTTTTAACCATTGCTTGGGATGAGTTGTGGTAGCCGATAATGTTTCCGTCAACGAAAACTTTGGCTCCAGAAAGTCGTTGGTCAATAGTTGCTTCTGATGCTGGAATTGTACCCATTTCGAATAGGATTTGTTTTATTCTATCAGGGTTTACACCGACTGCGATTGTTGCAGATAAGGCCAAGTTTTTGACAAGACCACAGTTAGAGCCTTCAGGTGTTTCGTTTGGACAAAGTCGTCCCCAATGGGTTGGGTGTAAGTCTCTGGCTTCAAAGTTTGGTTGACTTCTGCTTAGAGGGGATTGGAGACGTCTTAGGTGGCTGAGGGTGGAGATATAGTTTGTTCTGTCGAGTAATTGAGTAACACCAACTCTTCCTCTGCCCCAGTTGCCTGTTGCCAGTGCGTGTTGGAATCTTTCTGTGATTATACCAGGTCTCACTGCTGCGGATACTGTGATTATTGAGCCTTTAACGCCTATGCGTTCAAGTTGATATTTGATGTCGCGTGTTAAGTTGCGGAAGGAAACGCGGAAAAGGTCTGCGAGTAGGGGACCGCCAAGGCGTAGACGTTTGTTTTTGAAGTGATCTTTGTCGTCTTGTTGGCGTATGCCCATTTTTAGTTGGATTACTCGGTATGCCATTTCGCCTAGGAATATGGCTTTTTCTTTGCGATTGGCATCGCTTCTGCCTAGGTGTGGTAAAAAGTTTTTGTCAATTGCTGTTTCGGCTTTTTGAAGTCGGTATTCTTCAACTTGCCCGTGGGCGACACGGTTGCCAATAAAGAGTACAGCATCAGAAGAGGAGTCAACACCGATTGCTTTTTCGAAAGAGGCTGCAAGTTGTGCTTGGATGTCTTTGTCAAGACTTACTGCCTCTGCTATGTCTTTGTCTTTTTCCATGCTTAATGCTCGCATGATGACGACAAATGGAATTTCTGTTGGTACACCAGGCATTGTTACATATATTGCGTCGTCTGATTTTAGTTTAAGTTCGATTCTTGCACGGAATCCAACAGTTGTTGAGAATATTTTTGCTTGATAGATGGGGCTAGTTCCTTTGTCGTCTATGTCAACAATTACACGATTGGGTGCAAGGTCTTCCATAGCTACGATGACACGTTCGGAGCCGTTTACGACAAAGTATCCTCCAGGATCATCTGGGTCTTCGCCAGCCGATATTAATTCTTCCCGTGAGAGTTGGCTAAGTAAGCAAAGTTTGCTTTTCAGCATGACAGGAATGCTTCCTATGTAGACAAGTTCGGTATCTTGCTCACGCCCGTCTATAACTGGAGTCATTTCAAGTGCAATTGGTGCGCTATAAGCAAGGTTTCTTAAACGGGCTTCCATTGGATGGATTTCGTGTTTTGTTCCATCTACTTCGGTTACGTATGGACCTGTTATTCTGCTTTGAGGATCGATTACCCATATTTGACCTAGTTTTACTTTGTAGGGGTTATCTGGAACTTCTATGGGAATTTCAGCTATTTCACCCACGACTTCTTGTAAGCCGTGATCGATGAATTCGTTGTAGCTGTCAAGGTGCTGCCTTACTAGACCTTTATCGTTGAAAAATGCTTTCAATAATAAGTGGGTATCTTCTTTCTGTATTTCTGTCATACTAAACATCTCCAATCAAGTTAAACTGGTAAGTGTGAATTCTTGTTAAGCAGGTCCTTCTCACGTGAAAAAATTTCTCCTATATTGCTGAGAGCACAATCAAGTCTCCGCAACCTGCTTATAAACGTTGTTACTACAGTTTTGTCTAAACTGCGGGTTCACTAAACTTTCAGAGACTGAACATAAAAATAGCATTTTCAGAGGGCGTGAAACGTTAAACGCAAGCACAATAAAGAAAAACTATACAACATATACCATCAACGTTTCATCCACAAACCCACACTTATAGCACAGCTGAAAATATTAAAAAAACAAATGCATAAAGTATCAATACCTAACTATTTTGTACTTGTTTCTACCTAGTTGACGTTTACGCTTCTCTTCAGCCTCAGTTATTTTTGAATCACCTGTCTTTATTTGATAAGTTTTAGGTTTATCCACCTCATTACCAAAAAAATCTCGCTCTTGAACAATAAAATCACCACCCTTACATATTTTCGCACAATCATTACCTTTCATTGCTTGATCAAAAGCAAAACGATCACGCGCAATATCACCAGCCACTTTTCTTGGCGAACGAGTAAAACGCCTATTAGTGTTCCCAAACCCATAAGGACGTTTATCTTGAGAAGACTGTTTCACCAAATTAATTACCGCCCAATACTTGAGAGAATTACTTTAATAATTTTTCTGCAACCCACTTTTTAGCCTCAGCCACATCCACTGTATTTGGTCTGCCACGTCGAGTGAAACCAAAAGTTTGCCCCAAACAGATAAAGTAATCAGATTCTAAATGTTGCCCACGTAATTCAAGAGCCTCCTTAACTCTCTGATAGGCAAGCTTGTTACTTGCACCACCACCTGCCCAAGTCATAAACAGCACAAACCGTTTACCATTACCAAAATTTGCTGTTTTTATAAAGTTTAACAACTCCACATAAGGTTCACCACCCCTTATACCTGTGCCAAGAAAAACCAAATCATAATCATCCAAAGAAGGCACAATAGAAGAGCTAAAGGTTTTTGTTAATTTTATTGATTTACAATTTGCGGTTTGGGCGAGGGCTATTGCAATTTTTTCAGTGTTGTTTCTATGGGTTGAATAAATAACAATAGGATTCATAAATTGTCACCAGAGATATTTACATGAAAGACTGCAGGACACTATCCCCCTCTCCGATCATATGGCATACCACCGACGGAAAAGAGAAACAATATCACACGAAATGGAATAGACAATACGATATTAAAAACCTTGTGAACTTTTTCGTGACAAGCATTACAGACTAATACGGTAAAACGCGTTTGGATCCTACATGTTTGCTCTGTTTTAGTAAAACATTCATGTTGTTACATTTTATGAATTTATAGGGTTGTAGAGGTTTTGCTTTTCCATAACTCTTGTTTATTTGACACAATAATTGTTGTAGCACTATGCGATGTAACCAATTAATCACGTTCATTTTTTTGCTATACCAAGTAGTTTTAAGAGTTTTGTTAGATTAGTTGTTTATAGACATCACTACCAACGTTGGCTGCATTATTGGAAATTTTGCCCCCAGACATAGTAAATGTTCCCGTTCCATAGGGTTCACAATACACACCACCACCTGCTCGAGCAGCTGAGTTACCGAAAATCACACCGCCAGATATAGTAAAAGAACCATACACGCCTATACCCCCACCATCATAGACAGCCACATTATTAATAATTGTACCACCCGACATAATAACAACACCTGAAATAAAAGAACTAGAACTCACAACTATTCCACCACCATAGTTTGCTTTATTGTTAGAAATCTCACCCCCAACTAACTCAAAAGTGCCAAAAGTAGACACACCACCACCAAGAATAGCTACGTTACCAGAAATCACACCACCAACCATACTAAATGCACCCTCGTTACATATACCTCCACCACTTAATCCAGAGTTACCAGAAATTACGCCCCCATACATTAAAAAAACACCCTGGTTCCACACACCACTACCAATATCAGCATATTTGTTAATAGCGTTATTGTTAGAAATTTCACCATCAACCATTATAAGAGTAGCACCAGAATTAACCATTACCCCACAACCAGAAACACCATCCTCATGAGTAATAACAACACCATCAAGTCTCAAAACTCCACCATCCTCAACAACAACAGTACTCACATCACTCGTACCAATTAACTTGAAAAACCCAACAGAACCATTACTCGTCAAAGTGATATCTTTGTTTTCAGAAATAACAAGCGATTCTGAAAGAACAACATCAGCATCAAGACTGATAACTGTGGATCCTACAGCATTATTAACAGCATCTCTGAGCTTCACCTCAGCATCACTACTACCAACTTTTTTATTATCAGAAAACATGTAAACAAGCAAAGAAGAAACCAGCAATACAGCTACAATAATTGCAATCAAAGAAACAATCATCAAAGAGCTACGACGAGAAACAATCAAACGCTTCACTACAAATCGCTTTCGCCAAGAATTAAATAATGCGAACAAACGAATTTTGTGTCTGGAACTAACCAAACCCGTCACTACCAACTGCTTTCGTCTCTTTACACGATAAAAAAACAAACCAACAACAACACCAACAATAACAACCACCCCAACAATAACTAAAAGATAAAACTGTCCACCTCCGCCTATAACCTCTTCATTAAACACATTACTACCCTCACCACTTAACGCTGCATTTTCAGAAATCAGCGTACTATTTGACATATTAAACGTATCTTTATTGTACACACCACCACCCACTGTAGCCACATTATTATAAATACGGACCATCCGACCTGTGGTGAATACACCCTCATTATACACCCCACCTCCCTTGCCAATAGAGGTTAACGTGTCTGTAGCATTATTCCACTCAATAACACTGTTATCCTGCATAAAAGTGCCAGCATTATACACTCCACCACCCAAATTAGCAGCATTATTAGCAACTAAACCACCCTGATTTGCATCACCTCCCAAGTTAAAAATGCCCTCATTATACACCCCTCCACCCCTATCAGCACTATTACCAGAAATTATAGCACCAATCACATTAAATTCACCCCCACACTCAACATACACACCCCTACCACTATCACCCTCAACATGAGTAACAACAATACCCCCCACAATTGCCAGTACCCCACCAGACCTAACAATAATAGTATCCATACCATTAGCCCCAATCAAACAAACACTGCGCCCACCGTACCACATCAAAAGAATGTCCTTACCATCGGTGATTTCAAGTGGTTTTTCCAACACAATATCCTTTGAAATGTCAATTACATATCTTTCGTTAACTGGAGCTGCACCAATGGCCTCTACAAGTTCAACCCCAGTTTCCACCATAACATTTGCGACTACACCCGTCCACATACCATTGGTCTTCAAAATATTGGGGGTGAAAAGTATTGTTGTCATAAAAAGTAAAGAAATAAACAACAAAACTTTTTTACTAAACGGGCAACGCAACTTACTTAACCTCCCCAACAGAATCACCCAAACCCTTCACCACCAAAGAACCCCGCCACCTTAAACGACAAAAAAACAAACCAACAACAACAGCAATAGCAACCGCTCCTGCGATAGGTAAAAGATAAGACGACTCACCACCTACGACCGCTTCATTAAACACATTATTACCCTCACCACTTAACGCAGTATTTCCAACAATCTGCACATATTCGACCCCCTCAAAAACGCCCTCAGTATACACCCCACCACCCAAAGTAGCCACATTAGAATATATCTCACTCCACCTGACATGCTCATTTGAGGATGTGATGAATGTGCCCTTGTTATACACACCCCCACCCATACCAACAGACGTTTCCGTGTTTACAGCACTATTCCAATGAATCCCACCCCGACCAATACTAAAAGTGCCCTCATTATACACACCCCCACCCAAATTAGCAGTATTATTGGCAATTAAACCACCCCGATCCGCATCACCCCCAAAACTAAAAGTACCCTCATTATACACACCCCCACCCCTATCAGCAACATTACCAGAAATTATAGCACCAATCACATCAAATCGACCGTCACGCTCAACATACACCCCCCTACCCACATCACCCTCCACATGAGTAACAGTAAGACGTGCTGCAACTGCCAGTTGCCCCCCAGACTTAACAATAATAGTATCCATACCATTAGCCCCAATCAAACAAACATCACGATCATACCCTATCAAAAGAATGCGTTTACCATCTATGATTTCAAGGGGTTTTTCCAACACAATATCTTTTGAAATGTGAATCACACATATTTCGTTATATGGTGCTGCATTGATAGTGTTTGTAAGTTCAACCTCAGTTCCAACTGTGGTACTTGTTGTTATGCCCGTCCACATGCCATTAGCTTTCGAAATATGTGGGGTGAAAAGTATTGTTGTCATAAAAAGTAAAGAAATGAAGGCTAAAGTTTTTTTACTGAGAAATTGCTGCTGATTAAATTTAGGTTTAACAGACACACCCATAAATATGTCCTCTTTAATTTAATAAATACGTTATAGACACTATTATTTATTTTGTTTATCCTTCTTTTCATGTTCATTAATTTTTGGTTGATAAAGAAAATTGTATTGTTTATTTTTTCAGTTTTTACATTACTATGATTGTGTTGATTCATGTTGTGTTGGGCGGGTTTGTTTTGGGGATAGTGTGCGGCTATGGGAGCATCTGTGTTGTTAATTACATCATCATAATTGTAGTGTTCTGTTCTGTTTGGTGTAAGTTGGTGTTGTGTTTGGTTTTAGTTAGAGGGGTTGTTGTTGTCGTTTAGTGATTTGTATTGATGTGGTTTCGTTAATGGTGGTGTTTACTGTTTTTTGGATTATGGGTAGCATGTTTTCTTCGATTTCATATCCGATGCAATGTCGTTTGTTTTGGGTTGCTGTTTTCATTGTTGTTCCTGAACCTAAGAAGGGGTCAAGGATGGTGTCGCCTTTGATGCTAAACATTTTGATTAGGCGTTCTGTGATTTCAGTGGGGTATGCTGCGGTTCGGCGTTCGAGTTCGTTGGTGGTTTGTCGGGTGCCTTTTAGGGTCCAGATTTGGCTGAACCATTCATCGCGTTGTTCTTTGGTGAATTTGCTCTCGTAGCGGGGTGGATCGTTGGGTGGAAATGGGCGTAGGTTTCCTTTTCTGAAAAGTAGGATAAATTCGCAGTCTAATGTTACATAAGCGTTTGGGGGTAGAAAGCCTGAGCCTAAAAATGCGCCTTTTCCTTTGTAGTGGGGTTTTGTGGTGAGTTTTTTCCATAAAATGTAGGGTAGTGTTGTGAAACCGATTTTTTCGCAGGCTTCAATAATGCGACTGTGGTTGGGGAAGAGTTGGAATTTGTTGTTTAAGCGTCTTGTGGCATCGCCAATGTTTATGGCTGCGATTCCGCCTTCGATGAGAACACGGTAGGTTTCTTGCCAAGTTTTTGTCAAGTTTTCGTGCATTAAATCATATATTTGTTTGACAATGTCTGTTTTAGATGAGGTAGAGGCGGAGGATAATTTGTTCCAGAGAGTTTTGATTTTTTGGTCTGTTTGACAGAATTGGTTATCCCACATTTGGATCATAGGATAGGGCGGTGAGGTTAACATTAAATGGATGCTGTTGTCAGCAATTTCTGACATATTTTGGCTATTGCCTATGATTATTTTGTGTTGAATCTGCAAGAGATATCAAAGAGTTAAACACTGTGGGGGTTTATATTTTTTGGCAACAGGTGAGTTGTAGTAGAAAAGTTGTAAGTGGAGTGATAAAATTTGTGTTTGGGATTGTGTAGTAGAGGTTGAATGTTTGAAAGTTTTCATCTATAGAAAAAGGTGGGGTATGGTTTCTACAAGACAGCGAAGGGTAAATGTTGGATAAAATGTGGGTTTTAGTAAAGAGAAGTGTTAAACAGGTAGAGTGTGAAAAAGTGGTGTGTTCTCTTTATGTTAATGTTTGGATATTTTGGTGTCTTGCAAGTTGTTTGTTTGTAGGAAATAATATAATAAGGAGGATCTGGCTTTTGTTTTTATCTGGGTGTTTTAGGCTACGGTAACCAAGCCAGGTCAAAGGTGAAGGACTCAAGATCAAAGATCGCTTTGACGTAAGGCGCTCTGATGGGAAATCCTTTCCCGCAGGGGTTCGCAGGTTCGAATCCTGCCCGTAGCACCAACTAATGTAAGTAAATATATCATCAGCAACTTTATTTATATCAAAAGTAGTCTGTAATAAGCGAAAAGTTAGGCAGGGAAAGTTGTTATGCCAAGGGCAACAACAAAGACAGATTTAATAAAGTCCGCTAATGAGCAGTTCGGCAAGATGTGGGAGCTAATAGAGTCCATGACCCAGCAGCAGCAAACATCAATATTTAATTTTGAGGGAGAATCGCTTGGTAAAGAGGCTCATTGGACAAGGGATAAAAACATTCGTGATATTCTTGTTCACTTATATGAGTGGCATCAGCTTTTGATAGTTTGGGTGGCAAACAATACGAAAGGTGAAGAAAAACCGTTTTTGCCATCGCCGTATAATTGGAAAACGTATGGTGAGATGAATATTGGCTTTTGGGAGAAACATCAAAACACGTCATATGATAAATCAAAAGAAATAGTAAAAGATAGCCACAAGAAGGTCATGGTGTTAATTGAAGAGTTTGGGGATGTAGAGCTTTTTGAGAAAAAACATTTCAAGTGGACGGGAACTTCAAGTTTGGGGCAATACTGCATTTCAGTAACCGCAAGCCACTATGACTGGGCAATGAACAAAATGAAAAAACACATCAAATCATGCAAAAATTAACACCGTATAGCAAGGCAAAATGGCATTGTTGTATGTGTTTTAGTTTATACTGTTTGAATTGTTCATTTTTACATATTTTTCCATTACTGATCTTGTTGCCACGGAAAAAATACGTCAATATCTACTTATCTTGCTATAAAACAGCACTATGCTAACTTGTATTGACTAACCAAAGTAACCGCCAAAGTTTATAGTAAAACTCCGCCAAAGTTTATAGTTGACTATTCAGAACATGACTAATATAGCCTACAATATTCAAATAACAATGGTAAACGGTTTTATGTCAAATATAGTTGTTATTGTAGTTGGCGGACAAAATTTTCGATGTCTTTGATGTATCTTAGATTTAAGACTTTTCGTGTGTTTTGTTTAGTAACGTAGTCTTTAAGCATCCAAAAAACGTGTTCTCGCACTTCTTGGGATGAGTCGCGATTTTCATATTTGTTGTATAGTTCGATGAAGTGTAAAATTTGTGTTTTTATTTCAGGGTTGGTGATTTGCGTTTTGTTGGGGTTAAATATCCAGGGGCAGTTTCTTGCGCCTCGGCCAATCATGACAAAGTCGCAACCTGTTTTATTTAGAAGGTCAAGTCCTTGGGTATAGTTTGTAACATCGCCGTTGGCTATAATTGGGATTGTGAGTTTTTCTTTGACTTGTTTCATTATGGTCCAGTTGACTTTTTTTGCAAGTTTTTGTTGGGCAGTTCGTCCATGTATGCAAACGGCTGAAACTCCGGCGTTTTCTAAGGTTTTAGCGATTTGCACGGCAATTATTTTTTGGGCATCTATACCTATGCGTATTTTTACGGTAACGGGTTTAGGGGTTGTTTGAACCATTTTTTTTACAATTTTTTCCAGTAAGACAGGTTGAGATAGTAGGTAAGCGCCGTAGCCTTGGGCTAGAATTTCTTTTTCGCTGCATCCAACGTTAAAATCGATAATGTCGGCAAATTCTTCAACTAGTTTTACGCTTTTTAGTATGGATTCTTCATTGTTACCGATTAACTGTACACTTACAGGTCGTTCAAATTCTGTTATGTTAAGAAGATCTTTTACTTCGCGTCTAGTTTTGTTCTTAACAAGCTCTACATCAAACATTTGGGTGTAGACTAAACCTGCAGTGTTTTCCTTACAGAGCATTCGAAAAGCAGTGCAGTTAACGGCAGCCATTGGTGCAAGAACGAATTGGCTTGAAAGAGCAACATTTCCTATTTTCATCGGCTTTTTACACTTCCACAACTACATCTACTGCTTTGCAAGATCCAATAACCCAACTGTTTAACATGCTTGTCAACTAGGATACGGTTTTGTTAGTAGTTATATTTAGAGTTATATTTTTAATTTTATGTTTAAAAAAGGGGTCTTAGAGGTGTTTTACTGCTTCTACTGTTTGTTTCAAGACCAGAGCGGCTACGTCTTGGTTGGGCCAACTGCCTAAACCGCAGTCAGGACCTGTAAAGGTTAAAAGTTCACCATATTTTTCTTTAGCTTCAAGGTAGCGTTTATGGATAATTTCAACTGATTCGACAAGTTGTTCATCAGTGGGTTTTTCAAATCCTTTTTCGCAGACTTCCGCCCAAAGGCTATCAATATCTGTTCGAGCAATACCTACACGAATCTGTTTGTCAGCTCTTTCAAGCATGCTTTTTGATACGTCATTAATGTTTCTTGGGGAAGCAGCATATTCAAAAGATAGCACATCTAGGCCTGTTACGTTAAGTAAATCGTGTATGCCACTTGTGGAGTGTAAGTGTATTTGGCGTGTTGGGCCATGAAAATTGTAGGCTTTTTGCAGTGTGTCTACAATAAGGTCAGGGGTAGCAGTTAAATTAGTATGACCATAACTAGGTTCATCAATTGAAATTACACGAGTTTCAATATATTTATTATCCAAGATGGCGTTTTGGGCGAAACGTTTGATTGTTTGGGCAAATCCCTCCAATACATCAGGATAAGCTACAGCACCAACTTCATGCAAATACTGCTCAATAGGTCCAAAAAGACAAACACGCAACAAAATTTTTTTGCCGAATTCTTCACTTAACTCTTTAGCATAGCGATTAAGTACATAAACTTCAGGCAACACAGCCTTATCGGCATCTACAACAAATGAACCCTGAGCCATAGCTTCATGAACAGCATCACCAATTTGCCTTAAACCATTAAACTGTTGCGGAAAAGTAACAACATCCAACCCACAGGCTAACTTTTTTCGAAAAGAATCTACAACTATTTGACAAAAATTTTTCTGCATAAACTCGTCTGCGATAGGGTCTTGATTGTTTAGGATAGCTTGTCGAGTTTTCAAGTAAGCCTGCGCAAAAGTTTCCCTGGTAACACTTTTAGGTAAGGGGAAACTGCCAATGTCATCAATCAGAGGGTACATAAATGAGAAAACGTTTGGAGTTCTATTAAAGGTAATGCAATACAGCCTAAATTCCCGAGAAAAATTTTAACCTATACGACGAAAGTCTTAAAACGCGAAAGTTTTTAGAAATACGGCACAAAATATACTCACACACGTTTCGCACATCCCCTAACGCAGATGAACCAAAACCAAAACGAACAAAAATTCTGCACATTTTGCACAGAATTTTACTCGCAAGATACCAATAGATTAAATTATTCTTAACCTGTGCACTGATGATAACGCGGGTTTTAAATAATGCCTTTTGAAAGAAAAAACAGTTCTATCTTTTTTATAATGCGCTATGTTAAAATGTTTCCGAAAAATACAAAATATAGAATCATCTATCTAAACTATTGAGTCTATATTAAGAGAACTTATAGCTATGTGTACCTTATGAATTCAAAAACATAAGGGATCATCATGAAGAAAGAAAAATTTATTCTGCTCAGTATCATATTGCTCCTGTTTTGTGTTTCCATCACTATCTGCGATATCAACAGTGTAAAAGCATCAAACAAAGATAACAGCGGAAGTTTAACTGTTCAAATTTTAGGATCACCAGGAACAGCCTCTCAAGCATCGGGTTCATCTGTAAAGGAAGTTTTAGATGTTCTTGAAGTTCCATCTCACGGTGCAATTGTTACTTCAACCATTGCGCTTCAGGATAAAGTGAGCTATGAGATTGTTGTCTCAGGAGTCTATTATACTGGAGGAACACCTATAGTAAACAATGCACATGACGCCATGTATGCAACACAGAATAATTGGGCAACTCATACAAATAATCAGAACGGATTGTATATAGATCGTTGGTCTATAGGATCTAAGCAGTGGGGAGCCTACAATCCAACACACACATATAGTTGTACAATTGTAGGTAACGGCACTCAAATCAGTTTTAGAATCTATGGCACAGACATATCAACAAATACAGCAACAGACTCATCATCAAATTCATCATCAGACTCAACGAATTCAAATGATGACCTAACTAATGACCCCGATACTTCACCCACTTCACTAGCTAACTCGCCCAGTACATCTCCACCACCTGCCACTACTACGCCAGCTACAGAGAAATCAAAGGGACTCTTTGAGAACACCTTTGTGATTACTACAGCTTTAATAGTCACTATCATCGTTGCAGCTACCCTTCTTTTATTAACACGGAGTAAAAAACAAGCAACCTAAACCGTTTTGTCAAGTACAGCAACTATGTCAACATTTTTTTCTACCACAGAATGCGAATACATTGTGAGATAAAATTTGGTATTTTGTTAATAACATTAAAACCATCAACAGAGCAAATTCGGCTAAGGATATGTCACGAAATAACTTGACCATTTTTATCGGATAAAACCGTGAATTACACCATGAACATGATCAAATTATTTAGTGACAGTTCCTAAGGTTTTATTTAGTTTCTGTGAAGGTAAAAACAGCATCGCTACCAAGTTATTGTTGGAGATTCAAAATGAAAGAAAAGAAGCATATTGAAGAAACATTAAATTTGTGGTTTAAGTAATGAAAGAAAAGAAGGGTATAAAAGTATGGCAACTCATCTGAGGTAGATGTTTAATTTTATGAAAAATTAATGAAAAGTTATTCTACAATCTGCATATGTTGGTTATGGATGTTTTTCAGTTTATCTGGGAAAAATTAGAAGACGCACTGGGACATAGTGTTGATAGAAGTTTGTTTGTAAAGCAGGTATAGAGGGTTGTTTTTCCTCTTGTGAAAAAACATTGTTAAACTGTTTTTTCATCGCATTTCAATGAAACTCGTTTTATAAGATTTATCCGAATTTGCCGTTGACGTAATTTGAGGTTAGGTCATTTTGTGGGTTTTCGAAAAGGTTTTTTGTTTGGTTGAATTCAATCAATTCGCCTACGTACATGAAGGCGGTGTAGTCTGAGATGCGGGCGGCTTGTTGGAGGTTGTGTGTGACTATTACTACTGTATAGTTTTCTTTGAGTGTTCCGATGAGGTTTTCTATTTTTGATGTTGCAGCTGGGTCTAAGGCACTGCAGGGTTCGTCCATTAGAATTAGTTCGGGTTCTGCTGCGAGAGCTCTGGCGATGCAGAGTCTTTGTTGTTGCCCTCCAGAGAGGCTGAAGGCGTTTTCGTGTAGGCGGTTTTTTACTTCATCCCATAGTGCTGCGCCTCGGAGACTTTTTTCTACGAGATCTTTGAGTTTTTGGCCTTTTGCTGTTCCATGGATTTTTGGGCCGAAGGCTACATTTTCAAATATAGATTTGGGAAAAGGGTTAGGTTTTTGGAAGACCATGCCTATTTTGCGTCTTAATTCGTATACGTTGCTGTTGTTGTCATAGACGTTTTTTCCGTCAAAGATTATTTCGCCAGATGTTTTACAGCCTATAATTAAATCGTTCATTCGATTAATAGAACGCAGCAGAGTAGATTTTCCGCATCCAGATGGCCCCATTATGGCGGTGACACTTTTTTCTTTTATCTGCAAGTTAACGTCTTTTAGAATATGCGCGTTTGTGAACCACAAGTTGAATTTGTTTGTTTGTATTTTAGGCACATTGTTCTCTCCGCATGATTATTGCAACTATCTGTACTAAGTTAGTACAAGGTAAACTGTTTTGAAAATCATTGGAAACGAGGATTATATTGATTCTCACATTAGACTCAATAGTCTATAATATTCTACATATATTGCTGAGGGAACGAATTTATTATCTGATCAGCCCATAAATCACTGTTTGACAATTGGAAAATGCAAGAGACTGCAAGACAAAAAGCAAACCTAAATAACAATAGATACATCGACTCGCAACATCATCCAGCCATTGTTTCGTGTCCGTCATGGTGGTGTTATGAAAAGCGGTTTCATTGATTGATAACTATGTGGTGCGTATAGATAATATGGAAAATAGTGATTTAGCGCGGTTGAAAGATAAAATCATAACGTTTACATCTGACCGACCCTTGGTTACAGACATCATAGCTAAACTTACCATCACTTTTGGGGTTGTGCTACTGATTTCAGGGCTTGCACTTATGCTTGCTGATTCAAGCTTAATATCTCAGATGCCACTATCAGATACAGCTGTGAGCACCGCTGCAGGTGTAATAAGTTGGGTTCCAGGTGTCCCCTTTAACACCAACGAGTTAATCATTTTTAGCGTCACAACCGCAGGCTTAGTAGCGTGGATAGCTGGGATTGACTTGCTCCTAATTGGGTTAGGTACATGGGTTAAACACCGTATAGCACATTTATCTGCAGTCATCATGTTTGGCTTAGCAACAATTTTCCAGTTTCAACAATTCGTCACTCTAGGAATAATAGGTGCACCCGCATCAATCACAGGTCTCATCGTCAACGGAATAATAACATACTTCTTTTTCATTACACTTAAATGGACAAAACACCCAACAACAATAACAAACAAGTAAACATCGAAAATAAAATACCACCGATAAAACAGTTAATTTTGTATTCAATCAATTTTACATACAACTAAAGTTCACTCACAACACCAAATTCATTTTCCATAACTAAGAGAAAATATGTAAATTGCCAATAAATGTAGAAGAAAGTTTAGCTAACTATGGCATGTGTTTAGTGTGCTTGGTTTTTGTGAGCAGTTTTGTGGGGTTGTTTGTGTTATTGCCCATACTTTCTGAGATGACCTAAACACATACTAACTATGTATTGTGTGAACATGATAGTCGTTTTAAGAGCTGACATCGTTTGTGTTCCATCATTAAACAGGATATAGTTAATTGCTATCTTCGATATAGTTTGCTGTGAATAAAACTAGGTCGATAAAATCGATTTTTTTGTCGCCGTTTAAATCGCATCGTGTGTATTGATCAGGGATTTCTTTGTTTTGATTGAAGTGAGAAAAGGCACTTGTAAAGATTACTAAGTCAGGAAAGAACACTTTATTGTCTAAATCAAAGTCACCCATTAACTCTATGCATATAGGTATAGTTAATGCTGTAAGAGGTCTGGATTCTGGATCTGTTATAATTACACGATAGTAGCCAATGCCTACAAATGCGCAGGATGCCACAAACAAATCCACAGTTATAGTTTTTTGTCCAGATATGACTGCATCTGTGCTTACAACAGCTACAGGTACATTGTTAACATCTATTAGGGTTACATGAATTCGAACATTAGCATCAAATACAGAATTAAGGTTTATACTAACTGACGCTGGCCGTCCTCGATACACTGAGGTACTAGCATTTCCCCATTGGTTGAGTGTTTCTGTATGCTCAATAGTTATTGAGACTGCTTCCACCAACTGGCATTGCCATCCAACCAACATAAGCATTGACAGGACAGCAAATAATTTTATGGTTTTCATAATACAGTATAATGTAGAGTAAAATAAAATGTAATCCCAAATAGTTTATGGACTTCAAAAGAATCTATATATGGTTTTTATGGTTTTGACATCGTTACAATGTGCTAACTGTACAGGAATGAAATAAAACAGGCATATTCAAATCGGCAAAGAGAACACTATATTACTGCATAAACGTGTAGAGGGAAAATTTAATCTAAAGGGCAATAAGTGGAAGCGTTAGTTCAAGGTTAAATTTTTTATCTGTAACCTGAACTTTGTAGTTTACACTACACGTTAGATGTTTAAAGTTGTTTTTGATTCTATAGCAACTTAACTTTTTATTGTTTATATCCACAGTGTTTAACCCACGCTGCAATTAACTCTGGTGAAACATTTGATAAAATAGAATGTATTGCAGTAATTAAAGTTTCCACAGTTCGA
>WQYG01000016.1 GCA_009781395.1 Candidatus Bathycorpusculum sp.
AGTAACAACAGACAAATTACAACCAATAGCACCCGGATTACCCACAATATACAAGGACTTAGTCACACCAACAGTAACAGTAGAATCCAGCAAACCAAACAAACTATCCAACGCTGAAACAGATAGACTATTGCTAGTACACTGTAAATATCTCAGTTTTGAAAGCCCACTAACACTCAAACTAGACAACAAATTATTATAACAGTAAAGAGTCTCCAAAAAAGTGTTTTCAGTCACACCCAAAGCAGACAACTCATTACCACTACAATCCAAATGAGTAATTATATTATTTGTAGCAATTGTAATTGTTCGAGTAGACGAACTGGCATAATTATGTGTGCACACACAATCACCCGACGAAAGGGCATACGTATTACTTGAGTTATCACCCCAATTAACCGTAGCAGAACCTAAGCCCCTCAAAATAAACCTAACACTATTCTTTGCCGTAGTTAAGGTCATTGTTCTTGATTGGGGTTTATAGTCTACTATCCAACCCTTATTTGTAGCAGCAACTACGTTACAACCATCAGTACCCAAATTACTAAGAATATAAAGTTCATTAAATGGCCTAGTAGAATTCAGCGAACCAAACAAACTATCCAACGCCACATAAGACAAACTATTACTCCTACAATTCAAAGTCTTCAAGTTTGACAACCCACTAACACTCAAACTAGACAACTTGTTACTATCACAACGAAGTGTTACTATCGCAGTGTTACTACTAACATCCAAAATAGACAACAAATTACCAGAACAACACAGTACAGTCAGTTTTGATAGCCCACTAACACTCAAACTAGACAACACATTAGAATCACAATACAAAGAGGTCAAGTTGGATAGCCCACTAACACTCAAACTAGACAACACATTAGAAGAACAATGCAGTTCCTTTAGGTTTGATAGCCCACTAACACTCAAACTAGACAACTTGTTACTGCGACAGTAAAGGTGTTCTAGGGCAGAGTTACCTGTAACATTCAAACTGGTCAACTGATTAGAATCACACTCTAAGGTCTTCAGGTTTAACAATCCACCAACAACCAAACTAGACAACTTGTTAGAACTACAATGCAACATCGACAACTTTGATAGCCCACTAACACTCAAACTAGACAATAAATTGTTACCACAGGAGAGTGTTTGTAATGCAGTGTTACTACTAACATTTAAACTAGATAAAGAATTATTTTCACAAGCCAAATAATACAATTTGGAAAATCCACTAACACTTAAACTAGATAAAGAATTACGACAACAGCTGAGCACTTCTATTGTAGGGTTTCCGCTAAAAATCAAACTAGACAACTTGTTAGAATCACAATACAAGGTGCGTAGATTAGCAAGGCCACTAACACTCAAGCTAGTCAACAAATTATTGGAGCAATAAAGAGTTTCCAACAAAGAATTCCCAGTCACGTTCAAATCAGTTAACTCATTACCATTGCACTGCAAATGAGTAACTTTGCCTGTAATGGTAATTGTACGAGAAACTGAACTAGTATAACTATGAGCGCACACGCAATCACTATCTGGTGAAAGGGTATAAGAATTACTTGAACTATCGCCCCAATTAACTGTTGCAGAACCAGAACCACGTATAGCAATCGTAACACAGGCGTTCAATAGAAGTTGCATTTCGGGATCTTTTACTCTCATAACAGCATTATTAACATTGTTTTTTGCAGTCACCAAAGTCATCGTTGTTAAAATAGTCCAGTTTGCCGTAATCGTAACATCTTTTGCAGGCATAACAAAACTAGTCTTAAAAGAAGAGGCATCCTTCAAAACAACATCCTTATCAGTAACATTCCAACCAGCAAAAATATAACCCGTCCTAGACCCAGCAGCTATAGAAACGTCTGTACTATAATCATGTTTACCTGAACCCTCAACACCAGTCGCATCAACACTATTAATTGTCACGTTATAGGCAACAACTTTCCAATTCGCCGTAACCTCAACAGTCCCAGCAGGCATAACAAAACTTGTTGAAGCACTATCACGATTTACTAAAGAAACATTACCAGTATTAACAGTCCAACCAGCAAAAACATAACCCGTCCTAGATCCAGCATTTATGGTAACAGTTTTACCATAAACATGCTTACCAGTCCCCTCAACACCAGACGCACCAACACTACTCACCATCACACTAAATTCGGCGGGCTTCCAATTTGCCGTAACAACAACATTTTTTGCAGGCATAACAAAACTTGTCTCATCGGAAGCAGCATTCTCCAAAACAATATCCTCATCAGTAACAGTCCAACCAGCAAAATCATAACCAGTTTTTGTTCCAGCACACACAACAACAGTTTCAGCTGGAGAATACGTACCTATGCCAGACTTTGACGCAGGCAACGCATAACTTTCAATTACATTTACACTGTATTGCGTATATTTCCATTTTGCTGTAACAACAACCTCACACGCAGGCATAACAAATTTAGTAGGATCACTTGATAAAACATTTACATTTGGCTTAAAATCCCACCCATCAAACACATAACCCAGTCGAGTTCCAACGTTTATAGTGACTACGACACCTTGCTCATAACTACCCTCACCCGATAACGTTGATGTTGTATAACTACCATTAACTTTAACAGGGCATTTGTTGGGTTCCCAATTTGCCGTAACAACAACAGGACGTGCAGGCATCTTAAATGTAGTGCGAGCCACATTTTTTAAGACGATACCGCCGTCATTAATTGTCCAACCATTAAAAAAGTAATTTAATCTAGTTCCAGCATCTATAGTGACTTCATAATCATAATAATGTGTGCCGTCGCCCTCAACATTTGTTGCACCGACGCTATTAATGTCCACTTTGAATTTGGCGCGTTCCCAATTTGCCGTAACAACAACATCCCCAGCAGGCATAGTAAAAACCACCTCAAGTTCATCTGGCAAGGAAAGAGAAATACCGACGCTATTAATTGTCCAACCAGTAAAATTGTAACCAGGTTTGGTTCCAGCAGATATAGTAACTGAGTTGCCATAAGAATACTTTCCAGTACCCTTAGCATCTGTTGCACCATCACTATTAACAACCACAGTGAAATCAGCGGTCTTCCAATTCGCCGTAACCTCAACATTCTCAGCAGGCATAACAAAGCCTGTAGAGGACTCACTATCATTATCTAGTTTGATGTTGTCGGGTTTGATGGTCCAATTGGTAAAGTTGTAACCATCTTTAGTATCAACACTTATTTTGACATCTGTACCATGAGGATAATCACCTGCGCCTGATGTTGATGGCCCGTTACCGTTAATTACCACACTATATTCAACAGGTTTCCACTTTGCCGTAACAACAACAGCTTCAGCGGGCATCTTAAAGTTAATAGTAGGATCATTTGATAAGATAAGCCCTTTTGGCATAACGTCCCATCTATCAAATTTATAGTCTTGTCTGAGTCCAGCGTTTATAGTGACCTCGTGATCGTAAATACGTGTTTCTTCACGCATAACAGGTGTTGCGCTTTCGTTAATAATTGTCAGCGGGTAGTCGTTGGGTTCCCAGTTTGCCGTAACATCAACATCGCATGCAGGCATAACAAATCCTGTGGAGGATTTACTGGCATCATCTAGTTGGATGTTGTTTTCCTTGACGATCCACTTAGTGAATTTATGCCCGGTTTTTGTTCCAGCATATATAGTAACCTTTTCACCTTTAGGGTATCGGCCTGCGCCTGAAGATTTTTCTGCATGGTTGTTTATAGTTACACTGAACGTACGGATTGTACCTTCTGGGTGACTTATGTCATAATTGTTGTAACCCTGTGCAAGAGAATCTGACCAAATCGTACAATGTATATTGTTCCCGTAGACTGTATCCTGGTCAGGGTGTCTATCACATGCCGACTTGGCACTATTGTTTGAAAACGCCACATCACTATCAATACACAAATTCTCTAGTTTGGTTTTGCCAACCCAGACTCCACCACCATCAATAGTTGCACTATTGTCCGAAAGTGTACTACTACCAGATAAAGTTACGGAACCATCACCAAGATATATACCACCACCACGTTCAGCTGTGTTTCCAGATATTTTGCCACCTGACATTTTGAATACTCCAGCCTTGTTGTATACACCACCACCGTTGTATTCAACAACGTTGTTGGTAATTACACCATCATCCATAGTAAAATTGCCATAGTTACATACACCACCACCGTCTAAAGTATCGTTGTTGGTAATTACACCACCCTTCATGATAAAATCGCCCTTGTTACATACACCACCACCTTCGTCATACCAAGGAGAGTTACCCGAAATTTGGCCATTATACATAATGAGCTTACCGCCAAAATCGATAAATACCCCACAACCACCAGCAACATTAGCTTCATGGGTTACAATGACATCATAAAGCTGTAACACCCCACCGCCTTTAACATTAATAGTTGCGAGATTAGGCGCACCAAAAAGTTTATAAATACAGTTTGTCCCGCTATCACTACTTTTTAAAGTAATATTTTTATTTTTTGAAATTTCAAGAACTGAATCAAGTTTGATGTCGTTATTAAGAATAATAGTTGTAGGTCCAGTAGCAACATTAACAGCATTTTCAAGCTCAGTTTGGTTTTTAACAGACATATTTATTGTCCTCCAGAGAAACTTTTTTTAGTGTTCTGCACCATTAACCCATAATGTGGTAAAAAAAAAGTAAACAAGGACATTATTGTTAAAGTTATAAATAAAGAGTTTGTGTGTAATTTGTTTAATAGTTTTGCTTTGGGTTTTTTGGCGTTAATAATCATGTGAATTTCCTCGGGTGAAATAATACTATTTTGTTAACACATATAAACTGTTGCATATATGCCATCATGTGACATTAGACCATGCATCAAAATAACGACAACAGTTATTAATGAAAAAATGAAAATAAACTTGTCAAAAATTACTTACCATTTCGGAAATAAATGACACTAAAAAAGAGGAAGAAAGATCGCATTTAGTTATAAATAATGCTATCTTTTCTTATTTTTTGCTTTTATCCGGTCAAACAATTCCGTTATTTCTGCTCTTCGCTGTGCGGTCTTTGCAACATCTACAGTATAAGATGTGCCATCCCCCCGCTCATCTATTAGCACATCTCCATCATGGACTTCTTTGCTGATTTTTGAGAGGGGAATGTCGGCCATTGTTTTGCCGTCAATTTCACAGACGGCTATTTGGTTGTTTTCTATGCGGTCAACAATTATCATGGTTTACAAGTGCCACACGTTTTATAGCCGTCATCTAGTGCTTCTTGTTTTGAGTCAAAGTATACTCTGTTTGCTTCTGCAGGCAAAGATCTGCAGGAGTCTAAATGAAGAGTCTTACTGTTTTTATTGCCAATATATGTTATTGTTTCTGCAGGTGGCGGGGTTATTGTCGGGGTTGTTGATGGGTTTTCTTCACCATTTATTGTTATTGTTTTTCCATTGCTTACAAAAATTATTGTGCCCAGTTCATCTGTTCGGTATATTGCAATGTTTCGATCATTTAGGCGCGTCATAACTTCAGCATGTGGATGCCCATAGGTGTTACCTGTGCCACAACTTATAACAGCATAAACAGGTGCTACTGCATTCAAATAATTCGCTGTACTACCTGTTCTTGATCCATGATGTCCAACTTTTAACACATCAGCATTAAGCGGTAACCCACTTGACAATTGCGCATTTTCCGATTTTACATCCGCATCACCAGTAAACAAGAAAACAGTCTCCCCAAACGTAACACGCAAAACAACCGAAACCTCATTAAGATCATTACCCCCTACATCCTTTGGCGCAAGAACCTGCACCTTTGCATCACCCAAATCAAAAACTTGACCAACCTCCGCTATAGTAACAGGCACATTTTTCTCATCAATAGCATTCATTAAATTTCTATAAGTTACTGTTGTATGAGGTTTATCAGGCATAATTACCTCACCTATACTATCCATAGCCTTAACAACCGCAGTCATAGCTCCAATATGATCCGCATGCGGATGAGTAGCCACCAAATAATCCAATTTAGTTACACTATATTCGGATAAATAATTAAGCATAAGCTTATCTTGACCCGTATTTCCAGCATCTATCAACATAGCATGCTCACCCGTTTTTAAAAGAATACTATCAGCCTGCCCAACATCAAAGAAAACAACCTCCAACGAACCAAAAGATGAATCCTCCTCAGGAAAATCAATAGTTATTACAATGCTTACAACAAGTAAAATTGTAATAGTAGCCGCTATAGCAGAAAGCTGTGTTTTCTTATTCGCTATAGCAGAAATCTGCATATTTACCATAGATAACCCCAACCTCCACCGTTAATTATCAAGGGTATGTTTTCTGTTATAGAAAACTGTTGTTGTTTATTTAATAAGCTTTCAAATGTTATGAAAAGCGTAATCGAATTTTTTGTGTTACACATATTTGAAACATTCACCATCACAACATTTCCTATTCAGATATGTAAAGTTTTCGCAACTGTTGCCTTTGCACATTTCCATAAAAGACAAACTATAAATAAAACCATAAAATAAATACACACATGAAATATATCACACCAAACTCAAAACTCTATTTAAAAACTAATACACAAAAGCCCCACATTAAAAACAAAACAACCCAAACCATTTCCACAATACTCATATTCACACTACTTTTCTCTTTAACCACCACCATCATCACCACATTTAACGACGCTACCACCCTCGCCTCTGGAGCTCCTGATACAACAACAGTTAAAAACGAGAAGGATCTTAGATCTGCAATTGCCAAATCTACTGGAGCTGCCAAGGTTATCGTTTTTGCCGCAGACATCACCCTTACAAAAGAGCCGCTCGACATATCATTAGGTAAGAATATTACGTTGAAGAGTGATAAGACAACGGGTTTTTGGAAGCTTACTGGCGCCCCTAATCAAGACACCATCACAATTGATAATGGCACGCTAACACTTGATGGCATCATTGTAACTCATGAAAAAGGAGCAAACGGCAGAGGAATAAATGTTATGGACAACATGAACAACAATAGCAGCAAACTTTTCATAATTGATGGCGCCATTTTAGGTAACACACTTAACGGCGCTGACGGAGGTGGGGTGTACATAGGGCGTTTGAACCAAATTATTATGTCAGGTGGCATAATTGCTAACAACACCGCTACAAATGGAGGCGGAGTGTACCTGTCTAATATGTCTAGCGCTAACATTATCAGCATGACAAATGGGATAATTTCTAACAATACAGCTACTGATGGCGGAGGTGTATATGTTGGTCAGGGGAGGACTTTTAATTTGCAGGGTGGCATAATTGCTAACAACACCGCTACAAATGGCGGTGGCATATATCTTGCGAATAGTTCCGCAAATTTATCCGGCAGTAGTGCACTTTCGGGCAATCGTGCAATTAATGATGGTGGCGGAATCTGGATTACTGGCACTAATAATGTTACAGATTTTAAGCGTTTGTCTGTTGGTACGGGTGTGGTGTTTTCAAATAATCGTGCTTCTACAGCGTATAATCGAGATTCTTTTTATAATTCCATATACAATACCAATATAAAAGGTACAAAATGGTCGTCTCCTTTTACTCAGGGTTACAACAACTTTGATGTTAGTTATACGAATGGTACACGTATTCCGTTTTATAATGTGACTGTACAAGATAGTAATGCAGCATCAACGTGGACAGGTAATTATTTAGCGGGTGAATTAGTTACGGTAAACGCGGGTACACGTAAAGGTTATGTTTTTTCTGGATGGACAATTACTGAGGGAAATGTATCTTTGTCAAATAGCACCACAACAACCTTTACCATGCCGCAACAAAACATTGCCCTCACAACAATATGGACTCCTACTATAGGACCCACATCACCTGACCCGTCTGATCCCACGGATGAAGATAATACAGGGGTATCTTTGGAACAAATTGCAGTCGGGATCGTTGTACCCTCGATTGCTGTACCCGCAGTTGTTAAAGGCAGTATGTCTCTACGAAAAAAGAGAAGGTTTAACAAAAATACTGACGCAAATAAAGAATCTGGTTCAAAGGATGAGTCGCAGTTTAAAACTCTAAGTTATACTGTTGAGCATTATCAAGATGATGTTTTCGTGGAGTCAACAGTTGTGGAAAAGAAAGTGTTAGCTAAGATGCCGGATAGGCTGTTTGTGGTGCCACTTGAGGAGGCTAAATATGAGGGGTACATGTTAGATCATACTGACCCTGCTGAGCTTCAGTTAACAATTGCCAATGACAGTACAATTAAGGCATATTATGTAACAGGTAAAAAACCTATGGAGGGTGAAAAAGTGACAATATTTTTTGATGCTAACGATGATGACCGCAGCGTCGAAACCCCACCAGACACACAAGTAACCTACGGAGAACCCTACGGCACACTACCCACCCTAACAGGCAAACGACCCCACCACATATTCCTAGGCTGGTACACCTCCCCCCCAAACAACACACGAATAACCGAAACAACCACCGTAAAAAACCCCACAAGCCACACACTATACGCACACTGGCTAGAAAACGCCAACAACGACAACAACACCAACAATAACGACAAATCGTCAACAGATTTTTGACGATAACCATTTTTCTAATTTTTACTTCTTATCGTGAAAGAAAGAATAGTTCATAAAGACGTCTAATTGCATATTTTGTTTGCAACAAACAAATTCAAAAAAAGCAGAAAAGCCGCTAAAGAAACCAAAACAACCATAAACCGCGTATTTGTAAGATGAGCATAGATGGCAGTTAAATCATGAGAAGACACGTGTTATGTATACTATAAATTGTAATTAAATCTGGCTGGTACATAATTTGACGTCCACATTTCGAACAGCTCATACCAGCACAGACAAAGAGTACAACCATCACCATCATAATTCTTTTTGCAATATACACGATTTAAATGTGACTTTCTGATTGCTTGTATTTCGAGCAGGAATAGCCCACCATCGTAAATGCCAAATCTGATCCGATTTAGGGAAAGGTGGCTCCACTAAGATTTTAAAACTATTTTTGTTAACATCAACTGCTTTAAATCGTGGATAAACCGTGTTTTTGTCATTTGAAGAGGCATTTGCCCAGTTATAGAGCGCAAAATCTTCAAACGACTCAACCTTTTCATTGATGGCTGTAGTGAGGTGAGCATCAAAAGGAAGCAAAGACAGAATTATTGCTGGCGGAACATCTCCATTTATCGAGTGAGAAATAACATTTTCAGAAATCATTGGGCCAGTACTGGTAAGTTCATTTTTGAACTTAAGTTCTATAACTCCAGAAGTAGCAGTGATAGCAGTTTGTTGTACTGTAACAGGCAATTGGGGTAGCGTTGCATGGAAAAGTAATGCTGAACCCACAAATTTACGTCCACTAGTAGCAGAGTCTACAAGTTCAGCCTTAACTTGTTGATATAAAGGTGAACTAACAAACTTCCAAGAATGCGAAACAAGCCCATCTTCGCCAGGATCGTAGCATACTGAATTAAACCTGTTAAAAGTACCTTCACCCACAGTTTGCGTAAATCGAACTTCTACTTTCCAAATACGCAAATAGTTGGAAGCAGAACATAAAGGCTTCCCCGCAACCTCTACACGCACTTTTAAATCAAAAGGAACATTAACACTTTTTTCATCCTTCAGAACAATTTGACCATCCCCACTCTCATAACATAACTCTGGCTGTGCAAAAGTTGCAGAAAAAAGTACCTGAGCCACCTGCCATGGAATAACATCCTTATTTGTAGGACCAGTTCGCTGCATCAAAGTCGCAGACACATACTGCTTATCAGGCGTAATCATATCCAAATTCTTGTTTAACTCCACAGAATTGTCCTGAGCCTTTTCCCACTTACTACTAGGGGATATAACCAAACCACAACATGCAACCCCCTCCACAAAAGAAACATCAACAGATGCAGCAGGCACAGTCTTAGAAGTTAACCCATCAGAATTTAATCCAACTAGTCTACATACACCATAGTTTTCATTTACGATTTTAAATCGTACAAATTTGTCTGAAAGTGTGATGGGTTTGTTACCTATTTCTGCGCGAACACATAACTTTAGAGGGGTGCCAGGTGAGTTAGCATTAAAGTACACGTTGTCTAGGGTTATTTTTTGGTCATCGCCGCTTTCGTAGTAGAAATTTAAAGCATTTGTTGTTGCTGTTGAGAAGAAATTTCTATAATCAGATACAACTTCAAGTTTAGATTCATTGTTGTTATTTTTAGAGTATTTTAGTAGTGCTAAAGGACAGTAATTGTGTTCCATCATTGAGGGTAGGGCGGCGGGTGTTTTGGTGTCAGGTTGGGTTGTGTCGGTTGGCCATTCTATGTTTTTTGTTGTTGTTCGAGCGGGAATTAGCCAGTAATCTCCTGTTTTATAGGTACCTACTTCAAATTTTATTTGGATACCGTCTTCTAAATCTATGTAACCTTCTTTGTCAGCGACACATTCAATGTCCTGGTCTGGTTGAATATTTTTTGTGTCTGAGACGGATTTGGGATCGGGTGAAGTGTTAGGGTCAAGTTCTACATCATTGTCAGAGGGTTTAGGAGAAAGGTTTTTTGTGTAATAATCACTAAACATGCTCCATTTATCTTCAGGGGTATTCCAACGTCTAACTTTAGCATTTACTGATACGTATCCTTTGTTTGCATCGACTGCTATATAATCTAATAATTTATGCTGGTTGTTGTTTGTTGAGGGAACTGTAACTTTTAGGCGACTTTGGTTTTCTTGAAAATAGTTTTCAGCAGCATCAATTTTTAGAATTATACCGGGGATATTCCAAAGTTCATAGTAATCGTCTGTAACTTCAATCCATTGCCCTGCTCGAAAAGTGGTCAAATCATCTTTTCCGTTATTTTCGATAACTATACATAGTTTGTTTTCATCAGTTAGGTCACGTTCTACCTCATATATTTTAGCGGCAACAAACGCGTTTTCTCTTGACCACTTAAAAACAGGAGAAACGGTAGTAGAATTTTTTTTAGAGTCTATGGTGCCGCTTGAATGTATTTCAACACGATAAAGTCTGTTCGTATCACCGCTATATCCAGAGGTATTAATTGACTCACATCGACCCTGAACTGGAGCAGGTTTTGTTCTAACGCGCAATTTACCAGTGGAGCGTGGGAGCTTGTTTTCAAAGACCTCTAACGCTTTTTGTACATCGCCTGTGCCGTTAACCGGCAGGGTTTTAACTTGCCAAACATTTTTTGTACGCGTAGTTGTGTCAATTCGACCAAGAGCAACTTCCAATAAATCAGGGTCTTCAAGAAAAGTTATGTGTCTTTGCCAAACATTTAGATAGACAATAAAATAATCTTCAGATTTATTGGTTTTAGGAAATATAGAGTTTTCTTCAAACAATTCTGAGTAGGGGAGATCTTCTTGTTTTTGTGCGTCTAGTTCATCAGAGTCATTTTCACAGATTATGCCATTAACATAGTAACGACCTTTCCCAATAGTGAACCCTATATTGTTGCTGTTGGGAACTATTTCAAAACCGGGATTTTCAAGAGGAGTACCGGTTTTTCCCACAATATCGCACAACATAGTTTTATTAAAGTGCTCTTGAATGTCAAGTTGTTCATTCCAATCGGCATCTAATTGAACTCTGCCTTGTTGCGCATTTACTTTTGCATACTTTTTATTCTTGTTATATGTTGATCTAGTTATATCTGCTTTCACTATTTATCCCACTACTCCTATTATGTAACTAAGATAACTCCTACTGCTAACCCAAAGGGCAAATATTCTGCAAAGGTTGCCAATAGATTATTAATACGGTGTGACTGATAAATTTGATTGAACGCCCCTATTTCTGACCCGTTATCTGCACCATCAAATAACTCTTTTACATTACCTCTACTATGCAACTGTGCATACCCAGGAGTACCATATTTTTCAGACGAAAAATGAGGTGTAAAAGATGAATTTACATTTTCGGGTTGACAACGATAACATCTAGGCACCTTTGAAGCAGAGACACCTTGCTCAAAACGGTTAGGAACATACGAAAACCGTACACCCCCCTCTTGACGCCGCTTAACTCTCACAGTATCAGTAAAAATAACATTACTAGCTAAACGCAATATATCAAAACAAGACTTACCAAATATAGTAGAATTTTCAAGCAAAGCATCAAAACACTGCACAGCATACCCCACCTCACCTAAACCAACAACACCACCACTATTACTATTATCCACTATAGAGTCTTTAAGAATCAATTGACATTTAGAGTCACGCATCAATATTTTACCACAAATAGTCTTACTAAGAACAACAGAAAGACAATCATTCCGCTCCACAATTATACTCTCACCCACAACTACCCCCTCCACCGCCTTCTTAGTAACAGCAGAAGAGGGAACAAATGTACAATGCTGAATAACAAGCTTGTCTAATTTAGAACCCTCAACAATTTTAAGACACACATTATGATTAAACAATAAACCATCAAGCACAAGACAACTACCAGCACCACCACCAGAAACCTCAATACAATAAAACTCATCATCGTCCTCTGCAGTCAAAGTTGCCCGTTGCTCCTGAGCTGAACGCAAAACCAACGTCACACCCTCAGGAACCTCAATCCGCGAAATATTTTCCCTATAAATATCACTATCAGCTATTTCAAACAACACACACCCCCCTCTACCCCGCGCCCTCCATTGCTCTAAAGCTTTATTAATAGAAAAAATAGATTCACCTACAAAACCACCAACAGCAACATTAGCAACCTTTACCCCAGAAGAAATCCGATACTTTTCCACCTCCACCCCCTCCTCACCTAATTCACTTTCATAGAGATCACGTCTATAAAAACCACCACCCATATCAGCACTAAAACCATAATAATAACTTACAAACACTTTACGCTCAACATCACTTTTATCCAAAAACAATATACGCCCAAGAACAGGATCAACCGCAACTTTCTCACTTAAAACATCCGACAAACCAAACTCCACAGGCACACGCCAATTACCCTCTTCATCAACATCACTTAAATCACAAAAAACAATCTGCTCCTCAGCCACAGACTTTATAGCACCATCTTTCTCAAACTGTAAAAATATACTCTTACCCTCACCATAATACATATTCAAACCAGCCTTATCAACACTCCGACGTATAGGCATAGACACATCTACTTCCCCTGACAAAACACCAACATCATCACACCCACGAACAGGATGATTAAAAAGCGACACATCTAAACCAATTGAACTAAAAGAATACCTACCCCCACCATACCAAAAAGCTCTTGCCGCACGCACAGGATAAGCAGTTAAACGCCACAAAAAAAGACCCACATTAGCAACATTATAAAAACCACAACCATCCTTTACACTTCTAACATCTACCGTATGCGAAACAGGATCAAACGCAGTACCTACAAGCTCCATTACACCAGGGTCAACAATATTTAAAGTACATTTATTCTCAAGCCGACTATGATTAACATTTTGAGTAGTAGACAAAAACCGGAAAAACTCTACAACATGTGCATCCCACCCCGTAACATCCCTAGCTATTTCCTCAAGAATAGCTACAGTACCCTTCCTCTTCCTATAATGAACAGTATTAGCAACATACGCTTTACTACTAATAGTTCCAGTCCCTTTAACTAACCGCAACAAATTAGCATCAATCAAATCACCTATATAGGGCGTAACCCATTCATCACAAGTTTCAATAAACCAGTTCTCATATAAACCCTCAACATCATTTTCAAGAATTTTTAACGTTTCCTCCATAACAGCAACTAAATCCTGCAAAGGACGATGCCCATCAAAAGTCTGATGCTGCAAATCCAACTGATGATATATCGAAGGAATAAGACCATACATACGACTTTTATCCTTACTACTCATTCCTTAACCCCCAAAATTATACCCTCAAAATTAATCATCAACAACACATCAGCCTTCAAAGGAGAATACTTAAAACCTGTATCAGTAGGCGTAACCTTAACAGTAGCATCAAAAGTTGTAGCAGCCGTAATTTTAAAATCATCATCAACATAAATAACACCTGGAACCTTTTGAATCTCCGCTAAAACCTCATCAGACGTAACAACCTGCCTAAAAGAACGCTTCTCAAAAGAAAAAGCATCAACCAACGCCACTTTAACATTAACCTTTACATCCTCAGAACGATAATTTGAATCCACATACAACCTACAAAACACATTAAAATACACTGGAGTAAAACTCTCAACACACACCTTCTGCCCATACGCACAAACCCCATCAATAGCCCTCTTAAGATTCCGAGAAAGCATTGAAGTGTCATCAAAAGACTTAGCATCTACCGGCGCAACTATTAACCGAACAATATAAGCACCATTTTTTAATTCAGCATGAGCACTTGCCTTAGCAATACCTAAAAAGTTTCTAGCAAAATTTTCATAATCCTTCAAAGATACAATACGGCCTAAAGTTAAAACTGTAGAGGGAGCATTTACCTTCGCATCCTCCATTTTCTCAGGCGCAGCCGCACCGGAAGCAGCAATAGGATTAGTAACACTACGTATACCAAAAGGCTTCTTGGTAAGCAAAGTAAGTTTGTTAGCACCAACAACACCTTGAAGACCTATACCACTACGATAAACAGCCATAACATTTTCAACCCCACTGGGCAATCGAGCACCAGTTACTCCATCACCAAAACTCACCAAAGTATCACCATTATCCTCTACACGAACAAAATAATCAAAATCTTTAGAACCAGAACCATTAAGAGTAGACACACCCTGCCATTGAACATCATTAACATAAACCTTAAGAGTACTTTTTGCACCACTTGGAGTCGCAGCAGACACAAAAGTTAACGGCGTCTTCTTAAGACGAAACTGTTGATTAACCTCTAAACTACTACCACTTCCAAGCGTTTCATGCACCGTTTCACCATGAGTCGCAAAAGCAACATTAGCATATACATGAACAGAAGCCAAATCATACTTATTTGACAACGCAAACTCCTTACCATCAGGAACCTCAAGAACAATCTTTGTAGTCCCATACTCAGATTGAACCAAAGACTTAATTAAAGCACCCTCACTCACCAAAGAAGCCTCACCACCACCAACAACAGCAACATCAGCATCAGCATTATTATTACCTGTTTTAACTACTATTCCTTGAACAACTATTTTTTGCCCTTCCTTAAGTTCAGACACTTTTCTATCAAGCACAATTTCATTTCCAGAAACAGGATCATTTAAAGGTTTATCAGTTATCTCCAAAGATTCACTAACACAAAAAACCACAGTATCACGTCGCATAAAGCCATCAAGATACTTTTCAGCCTTTCTATCAGTTATATCTAATTCTAACTTTGTAGTTTTAGCATTCAACGTAAAATCAGATTGAGCACCAACCTCCACTTGAGCTACCCTACAAAGAGTCACACAAAAAAACGGATCACCATTTTCTTTCCGCCTTCTTTCCCGTTGACCAGCAAAAACTACCCAACTCTCTGGAAGAACCTTGGAATATACAGCATCAAGAGGAACAAAAACTTTTTTAGCAACACCAACAACACCAAAAAGTTTATCAAAACCTGGCCAATTAGAAAGCGCACCATCATAAACTTGAGACGTTTGACTCTCATTAGAATCACCTTTAACTTCTGTGGAAGGATAACCCGAAAGATTATTAGACCTATTTACAGAACTTTCGTCTCCACCTTGAAAGGTTTTATCCATCTCTACCAGATCAGAGTCTACATCCAACACAGTTTTTCGCAAAGCATCATTTAACTGCGCCTTAGAATCATCATAAGCAATTTTTATAGAATCAGGCATCACTTTCCAGTCAGGAGCATTGTAACCAAAAAAAGATACACGCTGCCTAAATACAAAAACCTCAGGATTCGCCACGTGACAAGACTCCCGTTCTGAAACCTTTTCAGACTTTTTTCTAGGCCCAAGAGGTTTTTTCCAAGTTACACACGTACAATTTTTATCAGGATACACCTTTACTGTGTGAATAAAACGAAAATCCCAACATTTACTACCAACACCATTTGCCAATCTTTCTGAACCAACAAACAGTATAGCATCACCGGGAACCAAATGAGTATTTACACCCTTCAAATAAAGCTCAGTACAATCAAGACCTACTTTTTGAGGAGCAAACCGTAAAGGTTTAAGATCATTTAAAGCAGCCTTTGCTTCAAGAGTTTCTACAGTCTCAAAAACTTGCAGCTTCTCATCCTGCCCAGGCACACTCATAACTTTAGTTCCTTCATCAACACGCGATTGCAAAGAAGACCCCGCAGAACTTTCAACCGTAAAAACTAGAGGCACACTAGCAGCAACACCAGTCTTAAGTTCATACCCTATGGTCCTAGCCAACTCAAGAACAGAACGACGCTCAGTTGCAGTACGCAGATAACCCTCATTTGCAATACGTTCTTGATAAAACGTTAGCACATCAGCAATAGTTGCCCAACTATCAAGAAGAGCTATACCTAAATCATTATCGTCTCGCGTTGTAAGCTTTTCAAGAGCAGGTTTACGCAAAATCAAATTTATCATATCAGCTTTAAATTGACTATGAGTACCAACACGATATTTCAAAGCTGAAAGCCCCGGAGGATTTGACAAATTTGCAGGTGTCCGCTTTTTTGTTTTCACATAACAACCACACAAACCCACATCATCTTGAGACATACTACTACCGACCCCCAGTCATAATAAACGTTATACAACCATTCTCAGGATAATTAGCATCATTATCCAACTGAATAATCTCATAAGGACTAATCCGAATTACCCCCTTACTTAAGTTAGTACCATCATCCTTATCAGCACGCCTAAACTTTTTCACAGAAAACGAAACCACACCATCAACACCATAAATACCAGCATACAAATCACGTAAATAAAGCGACGCACCAAAAGTAAAATTATCCGGATGGAAAAAACCCTTACAACCATTTGACAAAACAGTACTACTAAAAACCTCCAAAAGCCTTTTCTCAACTTCCTCACAAAAAGAACCCGATGAAACATTAACTACAACTTCAATCTCCAAAGGAACATACCTAGGACCACAAACCTCAACATCAAAACCACTAAGTCTATACCTATTAAGAACCTTTTGAACCTTAATTTTAAAAGCCTCATCCACAGGTTTTCGCCCAAACCTATCAACCATAACATAAACAGTATACCAACTACCCGTCCAACGCGTCTTAGCAACAGCACTTTGAATCTCACCACAATTCCGCTTAAGAACATCCGCATAATCAGCATCAGTTATAGCACGCTCATTAATTTTCGCAACCTCAGGAGCATTCTGCCTAACCATAGCCATACTTTCAGGATTCACACCACCCTTAGCAGGCATCGGATTACGAACACACAAAATATCCTCAAAAACATTATTTGAACTAACCACCCTCTTTATAGATTCAGAACCCACATTACCTTCAACACCATTACCCACTCGATAAAACCCATAAAATAACTCAGGAACTTTATCAACACTTGTCTGCGGATTTAACCCATGCACATCATCACCAAACCGAATTACAGCAGTACCATCATTTTCCGTTTCAACCACAAAATCAGTTTTAAACTTACTACTTGCAAACAAGTCTTGCTGAGGCTCCCATTTACCAGGCAACCAATCAAACTCTTTAAAATCCACAAACTCATTTGCCAGAGGCTCTCTAAGTTGCTTTAAATAAATATCTGCCTTCACAGCCTGCAATTCATAACTAAACACCGAAGAAGCTGAAGCGAAAATATCAAAAGGACCCTTAAAAGTTAAAGGACCATGTTTAAGACGAGGACGAAAATTTGACCGAAAATCAGGATCAACAAGCCGCTCAGCCTTCAAAGACACACCATGATCCGCCAACAAAACATTCCCACGAGCAACCGCAACAGCCTCAGAACTCCTACTCAAACACAACGAAAAAGGCAACGCATCCTCTAAACCCCATTCAACATTAACCACACAAGCTACAGGATTAACCAGTGTGTCACAGCCTTTTTTAACACTTTTTAAACGCACAGCATGACGATGAGAAACATCCCTATCAGCCTCAACCCCATCACAAGAACGTATTTCTTCAAAAATTAAAACATCCCCCTCGGTAAGATTAAGAAGACGCTTATTATCAGCAACACCATCATACAATGTTGCCTGAGTTGACCCTTTAGGAAGACAATAATCCGAATTCCCCCAAGTATGAAAAGCTATACGATTATGATTCACATAAAGACACTCAAGACCATGCATAGCTTCAAAAATTTTAGTTCCTTGCGAAAACTCTTTTTCAAGATCCGCCTCATCTACACACAAACTACCATTACCCATACCTGTCAAAAACTTGGTTCCCTTAGGAACTGCACAATTTGACTTTACCTCTATACATATCCAAACACGAGAGTTACAACCACTATGCATATAATAATCTAATAAACGAGCATGCCGCTTTACAGAAATTCTACTTCGAGAAGTACCAAGATACGCTTCAGTAGCAACTGCATCCTGATAATAACTCAAATAATCACCCATATAAGCCAACAATTCAACCATCATTATACCTACATCAGCAACATTACGTTCCTGCCAATCAGGTATCAATAAAGCTAAACGACTAAGAGCTAAATGACGAAAACTCGCATAATCCTTAGAAAGATAATCTATAAGAGGCTCCTGCAAAATTTCCTGAGAAGACACAGAAACAGGTTTACAATCAAACTTGGAAGGACAATCAATTTTAAAAGAAAAATCAATACTTGAAAGCAACGAATCAAAACCAGCAAGAGGATCATTAGAACCCAACGAATTAACTATACGCAAAGTATAAGTTGAAAAATCACCGTCACACGTTGGACAAACAATTAAAACTTTCTCCTCAGACCCAGCAACTATATAATCACTAAACACATCAAAACCAAAAGATTCAACACACCCACCATTTACACAAGACTTTAAAATTAAAGAACTACCACCATTCTCAAACAAGTCAACATACGGCATAGCCCACTCAGCACAAATATTCTTTATTTTAACCCCACCCTCAATCTTGACATTATTTTTATCAAGCTTAACCTTGACATCATTTTTACCAGATGAAGTCAACGCTTTAAAAAAATAAACGATAAGATAAGGACGACTATTAGAACAGACAGTTGAACCCGGTGTAACAACTTCGATATAATCAATACCGTTTAACGTAGAAGTATCTATTTGTTTGCGTCTATCTTTTGCAGTACATTTTATCACGTTTTCGGTCATGTTATAGCATCCTTGTAAAAGTTGTTTCTTTTTGTTGTTGATTGCGTCGTATTACATATTGTATGGTTACGGTTAGAGTGGAATCATTGTTTTGTATACGAACAGTTTTTACCATGATAAGTGTTCCAAGCCATTGTTGGAGGGCTCCTTGTATGAGTAACTGTGTAGTGGCGGCTAATTCTTCACTGTTTGGTGCAAAAATAAGTTGGTTAATGTTGCTTCCAAAGGTTGGTCGATTAACCCGTTCGCCTATAGAGGTAAACAAGACTTGTTCAATTAGTTGACGTATGTGTTCCTCTTCGTTAGCTATAGCTGTTCTTCCTCGACTGTCAGCTTGAAATGGATAGTTGAAGTGCATGTTATTATTGCCCCTTTACTTTTAGTTGGGTTACCACTATGTTTGGGGGTCCTTGGGGGGCTTGGGTTCCTGCTTGACATAGTGCAGTGCTGGTTTTAAGTACGGCAAAGTTGCCGCCTATTTTAACGCGGGTTGCTACTACTAGCCATTTTGCAAGTACGCAGGGGCTGGGTGTGCCGTTAGGTAGGGTGAAGGGGCAGCCTGAAATGGTAAAGGTGTCTTGTTGTGTTGCAGCGAATTGGCCGTCGATTTTTACTTTAGTGTTAGAGGTAACTATGGAAAATTGGCCAGAATGAGGACACATAAGTGTCGAGTTTGCATCTATGAGATATCCAGACATGTCTTTACCTCCTCATTATTATTGTTAATGTTTAACACATGTAAACATGAATTTTCTTGTTCATATTTGTTTTGCGTTCTTGTGTTTGGGGGCAAGTGTGCAATTAATGTGTTAGTTATTGTTAATCCTCAAATATTTGTAGTACAACCCTCTATAAGAGGGTATCGTTTCAATATCAACCACTAACAATCACATAACTATTTAATAATAATACAAACCGTCAGATTTTAGATTAGTTGATACAAAAGCTTGTTGTTATCATAATGTGCACATATTAGTTATCAATGACATGTTTGTTTTTTGGAGGTTTACAGAGTTTCTGCATGAGTTGCAAAGGGATTTTCAAAATTTTCGAGACTATACCTAACTCAGAAGACATCATTTTTAGATTATCTATGTCAGCATAGTTCACAGCCCCTATAAGAGGTATAACTATAAGATACACAAGCAAGAAAAGAAGAGCACCAGCAAATAGCAATATTGGGTAGGATGCGTTAAAGAAGGTAGAGAAAGTATAGGCAACTATGGAAGCAATAAGAGAGGCGGTAAAAATTTTTCCAGAGTTCTTAAAGTCTGCTTTAACATGATAATTTTTCCACGCCCAAATTAAACCCCAAATTAAACCGGGAATTATTGAAACCAAAACAGCAAATATGCCACCAATTACCACAAGCAACTCATTGCCAACCCCGCCAAAAGTTCCAAAATACGTAATTACAGCATAAGAAAAGGGCAGACTTATAGCCAAAGACAGTACACTTTGTTTCATCACCTGCTTTGTTTTACCAATGCCTGTTTGAAAAGCAGACAAACTAACATGTCCAAAAAGCACAAGCAAGTTAGCTATTGAAGACACAGCTAAAAATATTGGTGCATACGGAAATTTGGGTGTGTTATTGACGCCAAAGAGGTATTGCATTTTATCACCGTAGAGCAGGGTTTGTATTAGTCCGTCTTGGGGGAAGAGTGTGTGAACCAGAGGCGTTGATAGAGCCATAAGTATCATTGTTGTCGGTATGAGCAATAGGGCAGTGTATTTTACTGAAGAAGAGAAAACAGTCCTAACCAACTCAGGCTCTTTTTGCGGGTTTAATTTTGAAAACGCAGGAAACAACGCAGTGGATACAGGAAAACTGATAAACGTAACAAGTACAGAAAAGTTTGTCGAAATATAATAATTACCTATCATACCATCACCGGCATACATACCCATAAAGAAGGCAAAAATTTGAGGCAAAACCCCTACAACAAGACTAGGCACCGTTAAAGGCATGCCATATCGAAGCAGAGGAATTAAAGTACGCTTAACATTACATCCACCAACCTTTGATTTACGCAACGGCCTAAAAAGAGCAAAATAAACAAGCACTATACCAATTAAACCACCTGCAGCAACAGAAACAATAGACCCCAAAACCACCCCAAAAACACTAAACCCTAAAATAACCATCAAAGGACCTAACAAAGTCTTTATTATAGCCTGCAAAATTTGAGTAAAACTGTTAAACTTCATTTTTTCAAACCCTACAAACGTAGCAGTAGCAGCAGAAACAATAGCACTTACAAAAATAGAAATAGACATTAACGCAATTAAAGGCGCAGCATCAGGACGATTAAGAAGACTAGCCAAAGGCTGAGCAAGACAGAAACAAACAATAGCAAATAAAGTACCACTTAAAAGCTCAAAAACCACACCTGACAAAATCACATCATGAATCTCACTTGTCTTATTTGCAGCCCTCAAACTTGCAATCTTTTGAGTCATCGCAGAATTAACGCCCAAATCCCTAAAAAACGCAATAACAGCCGAAGGAATTAAAACAAGACTATACAACCCCAACTCTTCAGGAGTCAACAAACTTGCCAAAATCAAAGAACCCAAAGCCATGATAACCGTAGAGCCAACAACACCAATCAAAAGAAAAAAGCTTCCAGCTGTCGAAGACTTACCCATCTGCAAAGCCTTATCTTCACTCATACTAATCCGCAACCGCCCTACAGTAGAATAAAGACATTTTTATAGTCTTTGGAAAAAACACAAAAACCACACAAACAAACAAAACAGCAACAAAACAAACAAACAACCCATTAAAAACACAGCTCTACAAGTACAACAGTAAAATTGGAAAAATCAAAACAGGATAAGGATAATAAAGGAAAAAAGAAAAATAAACAGGGTAAATGGAAAACAGGAAGAAATTATTTTATGGATTTTTTTAATGCTGCAAAATATGTTAAAACTTGTTCAAATTCTGCTTTAGACATGGTCAGGATTGTTTGCACGGTATCTCTTTGTTTAAGCGAAGAAGAACCATCAATTGCAGCTATGGCATAATCAAGATGAATAAATAAATGATCCCAAGAAATACTAACCCGCTTACCCCTCAAAGTATACAAAGCTAAAGCATAAGCGCTAGCACGGTTTAAACTATCTTTAAACGTTTTAAGAGCAGAAGCAACCGCTAACGCATCATAACTTTTCGCTAAAAGTCCACTGTTAATCTGACGATAACTTTCCTCTAAAAGAGTAATCTCTGCATAGAGATCCTGCCTAAGTTTTACTTCAGATTCCACTGACATAACATTTCACATAGCCGATAGCAGCAAAGCAACTAAATAAGACTTCCAGTCAAAAATGTAAAACATAACACACAACCACATCATTAACAAGTTAAAAATTGGGTGTTCACGAGATGAAATAGTGGTATGGTTTTCACAGATGGCGTGGGGTAAGAGGTTGTATGTGAGATTTATCGTTGAAAGAGAAGAAGATGATGGAGTAAGTATGGAAGGGTATGTTGGTTGGGAGGGATTTGTTGTAGAGGAGTATTTATGGGTGGTAAGTTTGGAGTGTTTTAGTTATTGTTATTATTGTTGTTGTTTTTGAGTGTTTGTTTGTTTTGGTTGTTTTTGGTGGTGTGTTATGTATTGTTGTATAAAACTTGAATTTTAAATACATCAAACTTTATATGCATGTCAGAATAAAAATTGTTTGTTGATAAATATGATAACCTGCTTTAACAGCAAAAACAAAAATCAACACCCCAACCGCCTCCAAGTCGTTCTTCAACAAAACATTTACACCATAACCTTGGAGGCTCCATAACTTGAGCAAACCCCCAGCAACAACATCAGCAGTAACTGAAGCAACAAGACTTGAGCAAATAAAGTTTCCCGAGTTCACAACAAAACTACTCACAGACACCTTTGATGCATTAATAGCAGCAAACATTAGACAAATAGAAGCATACACCCACCTTGTAAAAACCGTTTCACAAGATCTAAAAGACTACATCAATAACACAAAAAACGACATACCAGGCGAGATGATATTCCAGTTTCTCTCAAACATACTAGAAGATCCAACCAAAATACGAGAAAAAGGCAATTTAACAGCAGACGAAGCTAAAAATCTAAAAAATGCCATCACCATATCAGACATTCAAGAAACCACAGAAATAATAAAAGAAGGCCCAATAACAGATAAAAAAACTGTAGACACCATATTGTTAGCAGTTGCATCACGTATTGCCGCAGACAAATACATAGTACTTAAAGAAATGGTAAAAATGGGCGTACTACGATTAATAGTTGACTCAGGAGAAATAGAAACAAAAATAACTTTTAACACTTACACTTCAAACACATATAAAGAAAACAATAACAAAAATAACACCTCCAAATTTTCAGTAAACGCTGCAGTAAAAACAGGCTGCTTTATCAGTCAATGGCTAGCAGCATCAGCAGCAACAACCCACTCAACAATAAAAGTTTCCACCGCCAACAATTCAACCATAAACCAAACAAAAAACAAGGTAGAAATTTTTGGCCGAATACAAATCAACTTTAAAACCGACTACCAAACACTAAACACAACAACAGCAAACACCACTACTACACAGGGATGATGATAAATGGCAACAAGTCTTGATAAGTCAATAGAATTAGATTTTGCAGAATTCACCTCAACACTTATTTCTGAAACCCTAAGCGCCATTATAACATCTACCTTAACACAGGAAAAACAAGCAGCCCAACTCGAACAACAACTAGCACTTTCACCTGAAGAATACGCAAAAGAAAACCTAACAAAAGAACACATTGAAACAGAAATAGCACAACTCTTCCCCCCCACCACCAACGGAAAAAAAAGTTCAATAGAAATTGGCGAACCATACACATTAAATGAAGAAACAGGAGAAACCCCAGCCATAAACAAAAAAATTGGCTACACAATAACTAGAGAAGACATAAGCGAAGTAAAACGCAGTGACAATCAAATACAAAAAGTAATCAACCCCACAGGCTACAACCACATTTATGAAGCAACAAAAAAAACAATATCAACCCAACAACTAGAATTAATTAAACAAATAGTTACACGAGGCATACCAAGAGTATACATCAACGATGGCCACATAAAAACAAAACTACTCCTAAGACTAGAAAACCAAACACCCACAAACACAAACAACAACAGCAATAATATTAATGCAACAACAAAGGCAAATATTTTAAACAAGCTTCGCAGACTTGTTGTGCAGCCAGTAAATGCAACTAAACCAGAATTTTTAACACTAAACGCAGACATTTTAAGCGAGATAGAAATAACATTCAAAGTGATAACACCATGAGCTCAACAACAGAAAAAGATAAAGAGAAAAACGCATCGTATCTAACAGAAACCATCTTGTCAATTCATAACGAAATTCAAAGTTCTCTTGACTACATCAGCACCAAAGCCACAGAGAAAGGCACAGAATTCGGAAAAAGCACAGCCATAATGAGCATACAAAACCTACGCATCAAAATCCCAGTAAAATTCAACCTTGAAACCGGACAAAAAGAACACACCGAAAACAACCAACAACAACCACAATACACAAGTAATGACGATGAAGACCAACAATACAAAATAAAAGGCACAATAAATAATTCATCATCAACAGCAAACAAAAAATTAGAAAAATCATTAACAGAACGAACCGGCCTAATACTTGAACAAGATGAACTGGAAAACCGTTTCACCTACAGCAAAATCAAAGTAGCCCTAAACCCCAACGAAAACCTAACACCAACCAACCCCCAACAAAAAAACACCAACACAACATCATCATCAACAACAACAGCAGACACATCAAAAGAAGCCTGGGGCGAAATCGAAATAACATTCTCACCCATAAAACGCCAATAACATACCACCACAATTTTTTATAAACCTAACCAGACAAACCAGAACCAAAAACTATTTTTCAAGAAAAAAGATTAAAAAAGAAAAACAAAGGCATAACATAGAACTGCAGAAAACAAGAGTTGCCTGCCTATCTACATTTCATGTTCAAATGTTTATCTTGTCAGTTTTTCTGTTTTCCATTTGATTAACTATATTGTAGTTTGTGCGTTAGTTGCGGGGTTGTTTGCCATAGAGTTGAATAAGTAATTGGTCTGCAAATACGTTGTAGCGGTAAAAGTCATCGGTTGCTTTTCCCCTGCGTTGTAGGCCTTGTTTAATTTCATCACTTGCATAGGTGTATGTACAGTTTGGAAAGCTTTTGGTCCAATGTTGGGTTAGTGTTTCTACGATTGCTGATTCGTTAGACAAGTTGGAAATGTCTATTAGAAATGCTTTTGTTAGTTTTTGGGAGATTGTATTCCAGTCTGTTTCGTTGATATCTGTAAGTTTGAGGCATGAGCGTAAGTAGTTAAGTATTTCTCGGCCGGCAGTTTCGAAAGTCTGTGTGTTGCTTCGGGTATAGGTGCTTTCTGGGCTGTTTTGTGTGGTTTGGTATTTCATTGTGAATGTTAGGTGGGTTAAGTCGGGTACATGGGCTATTAGCATGTGGCCTATTGCAGGGATTACTCCGGGGGCGATTTTTTTTAATGATGCTATCCATTGGGCAATGGATGTTCCGTATTTTGTGGATTCGTCGTTTCCAGTTATGTTGTTGGTTACTTGAGTTAGGGTTACTTTGTTTTCCCAGCCTTGGTAGCCGGTAAATAGGTGGTGCGCGTAGGTGTCTGCAAAGATATGTAACAATAGTCCAATGTGCATAAGGCAAAGGTTGTGATCTTCTTTTTTTGCGGTTAAAAAGTTGTTTCTAGCGGTGGTGAGCATATTGGAAATGTAAGAGTTATCATTGCGTGTGGAGGGGTAGGTGCGGTAGTCTCCGTTTTTTACATGAGCGGGGTCTTGGGGGATGAAATGAAAGGGTGATACGGTAAATTTTTGAGAGCGTGGGAGCACAAGGGTTGCAAAATCTACAACATCTGAAAAGCCCGTGGTTGCGGGGTTAAAGTTCATAGGATTGTACCAATTGTTGATGAATAAGTCTAGTTCAGGGGCTTTTGCGTAGGGTGGTATATTGGAGAATCGTCGGTAAAAGTACCAGTTGTAATCATCAACGAATTGGGAATATTTAGCAATGCATTGAGCATCTTCGTTTGTAAATCCGGCAGTGCGTGCCAGGGATTTAATTGCAAAATAGTGAAATGCAATATCCATACATTATTTACTCCTTTACAGTTAAGGCATTGTTGCTGTGTGCCAGAGGTTGTTTTCAGTTTTTAGGGGAGTATCATGTTTGTTTGCAAGCGTTAAGAGTTTTTGTTTGGAGTAAGTGGTGGTTATTATTGTAAGCTTGTTGTTTTCACAGTAGCACACTAAAACAATACTACTACTAAAATACAAATAAAATGTAAGTAATAAATATTACTTAAACCAAATTAATCCACCCCACCCAAAACTACTCCCCCACAAACACCCAATCAACTCCCACAACCAACACACCCTCAAACAAAAACCATCAGACAAATCAACGTTCTCACCACACACAAACACACAGCCCATCAACAGCACTAATTTCAAATACACCCCACGCTTTTTCAGTACACCAAACGGCATTCAATATCTTGACAACAAACAAAACAAATAACCAACTAAACAATCGAGTAGGAGGCCATTCATTATTTGAGTGGCCGTCCTCCCACACCACCGTACGTACCGTTCGGTATACGGCGGTTCAACGACTTAAGCACAACGCTCTATAACGAACCTCAACATCAT
>WQYG01000017.1 GCA_009781395.1 Candidatus Bathycorpusculum sp.
CAAAACTTGCAAGAGCCGCTAAAAAATACGGCCTAACCACCCAATCCAACAATAGTTCTACCGTTTCTACCGTTCTACCGATTGTGGAGGAGGCAGTGGGGGCAAACACGAAAAACAAAGTCGGCGATTTGGGCTTTGTTTGTGAAAATGCCGTCAATTCTATGAGTCAAAAACCTGAAAATATGTCGGTAGACCCTCCGGAAAACGGTAGATCAGTAGGATCGGTAGACAACACAAAAGATCAAACCCACCAGCAAACCCTGCTCCCACTAAAAAACAAAACAGACAACAAAACAACCTCGCCCACCCAAAAAGATGTGGATACAGGTATATTCTATGAGCTTATTGTGCCTCCGGCTGAGCCTTGTTCATGTGGGGTATTTGCTGTTGAATACGTCATAACAACAAGACTAACAAATCAAACCCGCCGTGTTTGTCAAACATGCTTTACCCTGTTTAGAGAAGAACACAAAAATGAGCGAGTATTTTTGTGGCGGCGCGAAGAGGTGGGGGCGAATTGAGCAAACCCTCAGCAAGCAATGCGGCCTTTGAAACGGGTGTCTATTTCGCACCTTGCGTGAGCAGTTTGTCCTCTGAGGGGGTAGATGAGTTTGTAGGGTTGGTGTATGTTCAGTATGTTGATCATGTGGTGTTTCATCGAGCCGTAGCCGAAGATATGGAACCTCAAATACGTGAAACTGTAGGCTGGTTGGTCTCTGAGACGGAGGTGTGTGTAACGATCTGTTATGATCGTGACACTGCCCCGCCAACTTTGAAGGGTGGGGATGCTAAAGCTTCGGGATTGGTGCTACTTAAATCGGCTATTTTGGTGCTAAAGAAGCTCTGCGAGCAGGCCTACAAGTTTAAAACTGACAGATGCAACTTTAGTACCACCCAAATACGCGCTCATATGAGTGAAAAATTTGGCGTCTCCAACAACAAAAAGAAGAAGAAGGAGACAACAGCAAATGACTGAAAATAAACCGCAGCCGTTAACCCGCAACCACCAACTCACAATAAAAGACCTACAAACACTGCCACTACCTCTAATCATAGAAGACAATCGAGTAACAATAAAAATGGGACTAAAAAATTCCCTGCTAAAACATCCAATAACCTTAGACCTCCAAAAAGTGCTTGCACCCAAAGAACTAGGCCTAATAAAATATGTATTCCAAGCTTTACTCTGCGAACGCCCAATACTGCTACACTACGCTTTTGACAATCAAACTATTCTACGACTGGCCAGATATCTGCTACGAGACTGTTCAGGAAGCACACACGCCTGCTACATATACATACAAAACGTACAACACTACGCCACATGGTTTGGTAGCTCACCTGATCAAATAATCCAAGACTTAAAAACAGACGGAAACATTGTTGACCAAACAAGACTACAGTATCATGTTGACTCTTTAAATGACTATTTAGCCTCTCTGCAAGATCGAGGGTTAGCACCTGGAACTGTTAACAATCATCTTAAGTCCTGTAAAGCCTTCTATCGATGTAATGGTGTAAAAATAGAGTTTGCTGGAAGAATCAGACGACGAATAGTCTACAGAGACCGCGCGCCCACTCCTGAGGAGCTTTCTAAACTCTTAGATGTAGCCGATCTTCGAGGCAAAGTGATCGTTTCAATGCTTGCTTTAGGTGGCTTTCGTGAAGGAACCCTTACAAAACTGCAGTATCGCCATGTCAGAGACGACATAGAAAACAAGATAACACCTATACATGTACATGTGGAAGCAGACATTACCAAAGGCAAGTACGGTGACTATGATACATTTCTAGGTGCAGAAGCAGAACAATATCTTCGACTGTATTTGAACCAAAGACAAACTGGAACAAGACGCATACCGCCTGAAACTTTAACTGATGACTCCCCCTTAATCCGCGATGAAACTAGCAAAGCTCCAAGACAGATAGGACCCAAACAAGTTGGTAATCTTGTTCGTCAACTCTATGTGGATGCAGGTTTAACTAAACACCGAGAGGGTCACTACGATTTAAGAACACACAGTATTCGTAAGTACTTTAAGACACAAATGATTGCTCTGGGTTGTCAAGGTGATTATGTTGACTATTTTATGGGGCATGTGCTTGATACGTATCATAGTATTCAGAGTCTTGGTTTGGAAACAATACGAGGCGTCTATGGCAAAGCAGGTTTGAGTATTAGGCAGAAAACAAAGATGAGTGAGTTGGATCAGTTAAAACAGTTGGTTAAATTGTTGGGTTTGGATCCTAAACAAGTGTTTTCACAGAGTGTGTTGGCAGATGGCGCAATAACTCAGAGAAACATGGAGGATCAGCAGTTAAGTATGTTGCGTAAACGGTTAAGAGAGATGATTTTAGCTGAAAAAGTGGCCTAAAAGTAAGTCAGGGCTGGCACAAACCCCTCGGTCCACCAACATCATCGTCATAGTATGCACAATTTATGTTTAGAAATCAAAAATTCTTTTAATAGGGACACACTAAGTAAAGCAGATAAAAATGCCTAAAGTAATGTATAACCCAGAAAAGGTTCAGAAACAGAAAAAATTAATCGGCACGATTGCAATTACACTCATACTGATCGTCGCATTTTTAGCCATCATACTTAGAATCAATTTGATTGTGTGGATTTTACTGGCCCTTGCCATTTTTGGAGTAGCAAATTTACTACTACGAAGAGTAGGAAAAGTACCGGTATAACAAACAACACAGAAAAAGACAAGTTAAACACAAACTTGACTACTATTTGTTGAACTGATAAGACAGGCGAATGATTCAAGTTTTTGGTGTTTGATTGTTCAGCTACCTTAAATAAGAGCGTTCTGCTTGTTGGCAAAATAGATAAGCAATATTTGAGGGGAACCTAATTGGACGAAGTCCTAGAAATGTTAGACAAAACAACTAAAAGATTACAGAATTTACTTGAAGAAACTAAAGCAACAGCAAACAAAAAAACAACAACCTACGCACAAATGTTACAGTCACCAACAACTACACAAGAACAAAAAATCAAAATATTCATATCCAGAAACCTAGAACTTGACCGAATCGACCGCTTATCCTCTCAGTTAAGCCTACTTTACGCACTTCAAATTTTCGCATTCAAAGTAAAAGTACTAGAAATATCCATCAACAACATTAACGAACAAATAACAAAATCAGACTCCATGCAAAAAGACGGCGAACTAGAAGATGTAAAAAAGAACATTGACGCACTAAAAATCCTAGTGGAAGCCCAATACGAAGCTATGAAACAAATACATGAAGACCAAAACAAAACATTAAACTACATCCATTAACACCAACAACACGTTTAAACAACAAACACCACACCCATTTTCACACACAAACAACCAAAAACACTTTCCTTTCAAATAACAAAAAACCAGAGACAAACAAACACAACGCTCAAACTTTCACAACACATTATTTTAAATTTAACAACATGTAACACACACTGATTTCATTTAGCACCACTTTTAGAAGGAACGTTAGAAAACCTGTACAGAGAAACAATAACGTTTAAACCATTAACCCTTTACATGAAACAAGAAAGAAAGGGAGACAAATGCCGATTAAATATTTTGAAGCCCCGGAAATCAAAAATCAAGTGGATCAGTTGGCAATGGAATGCGAATTTTATCATGTTGTGCCTCAACGAGTGTTCTGCGTTCGAAGCAAAGGTTCCAAAGCCAAACGCACTATTGCACGCATTCATGGATTAGGAAAGATTTGGCAAGGTGTTCTAAAACAGCCTCCAACATATACTATTGAGGTTATCTCAGAGATTTTTGACAAGATGTCTTTTGAAGACAAAGAACGCGTACTAATTCATGAGTTAATGCATATTCCAGGGGGTTTTAGTGGAGGTTTTCGACCACATAAAGGCTATGTAGAACGCAAAAATGTAGATACAGTGTATAAAAAATTGTTACAAAATAGGGCTGCAAAAAAACAAACAAAAGAATAGTCTTGTAAACTTTTTTCCAGTATTTGCCATATTGCACAATTAAAGGTATAAAACGTTGATGTATCAGCGAAAAATAAAAAGCCAAGAAACAAGCAAATAAGTTAAGGTTTACTTAAAATGTCTGCCTGCCAAAAATTGAGGTATAAATTATGAGGTACGTTATGAAAAGTCTAAAGCACAACGGAATTTACGTTCCTCCTTACGACCTTAAAGGGTTTAACATTAAAATCCAAGGTCAAACAATCACACTTACAGATAGGTCTGAACCTATGGCGGTAGCGTGGGTACGCAGAGTCTTATCAACTACAATAGCACCACCAGATCAGGTGTATACTAAAAATTTTATGAAAGAATTTTTAGAACAATTAAAAAATGAAAATCCCAACATAGACGATTTAGATAATTTTATAGTTAAATATTTGGAAAGTATTGATGATCCGCAGTCAAGTAAGGGCAGTATTGGAATTGATTTTAGCGAAATTAAAAAGTTTGTTCTTGACGAGAAAGCCAAAAGAGAAGCTGTAACTAAAGAAGAAAAGAAAGTTCAATCCGAAGAGCGGAAAGTAAAACGGGTAGAGCTGAGGGAAAAGTTTGGTTACGCTGAAGTTGATGGTCGGCAATTGGAGGTGGCTAACTGGATTTCGGAGCCATCGTGTCTTTTTGCAGGTAGAGGAGATCATCCGCAGCGAGGCAGATGGAAAGAGGGCCCAAGGCAAGAAGATATTACATTAAATCTTTCACCGGACGCAGCTAAATTGGAAGGTTGGAGGGTTGTTTGGGAACCAGACAAGATGTATGTAGCAAGATGGGTGGATAAACTCACAGGTAAAGGTAAGTATGTTTGGTTTAGTGATACGGCGTTTTTGAAGCAGAACCGAGAGAAAGAAAAGTTTCAGAAAGCAGAAAATCTTGGAAAACAGATAGGCCAAGTAGAAAAACACATAAACAAAAATCTTCAAGCAAAAGAGTTAGAACGTCGAAAAGTGGCAACTGTTGCTTGGCTGATTTTTGCAGTTAACATGAGGGTTGGCGATGAAAAAGATCCAGATGAGGCAGACACTGTAGGTGCTATTACACTTCGAGATGAACATATAAGCATTGAAGGCAACAGCGTTACTTTTGATTTCTTAGGCAAAGACAGTGTAAGGTGGATAAAAACCATACCACAGGTGCCATCACAAGTGGTAGAGAATTTAAAAGAATTCAAGAAGGATAAAACAAAACAGTACCTCTTTGAAGGCATTGACAGCAAAAAAGTATCCAGATTTTTATCAGAAAAAGTACCCAAACTTACAGCCAAAGTTTTCCGTACTTGGAAGTGTACTAAAACATTAAAAGAAGAACTAGATAAAAGCGGTGTAACAAAAACAGATCCAGACTACAAAAAAAATTACGCAGCCAAAATGGCTAATCTTAAAGTCGCAGAAGTTGCAAATCATAAACGCAAAATTTCACCCACCTTTGATGAACGCTTAGAGAAAAAAGAAGAAAATCTCAAAACCATGCAAACACAACTTAAAGCAAAGAAAAAAGAAGGCAAAAAAACCGAGTCTCTTGAAACACGCATTGAAAAAGCAAAGTTAGATCTTGAATTAACAAAGCTTACCCGTGAATACAACTTGGGCACCTCATTAAAATCCTATATTGACCCTCAAGCATATGTAAAATGGGCAAAAAAAGTAAAGTTTGACATAATCAAATTTTACCCAACAACACTGCGTAACAAATTCAACTGGGCACTTCAACAAGACAAAACCAAAAAAACAGGTTCGGATGATGAAGTGACAGAGTGCACGTCAACATGAGCATAAAGGAAACAGTTGACGGCACACTAATTACCATTTTTGTTAAACCCAACAGTCCTAAATTTGCTATAGAATTCAAGAATGGCGAAATCATTGTTTATGCTAGGGAAGAACCAGAAAAGGGAAAAGTAAACAAGGAAATTCTCAAGGAATTAACAAGACTTTTCCACACCAAAGTTGAACTAGTTGCCGGGGCTACTTCTAGACAGAAACAGTTAACCATTGGAGCAAAAAAAGCAGAAATAGAACAACAACTCTTAAAGAAAAAATAAAACAGAGCAGCAGACATTACTAGCATAATTATTGACGTTGTTGTTATTGCATTTTGAAACGCAACAGTGCTGCTAGACCACCAAAAGCGCTTTTCAGCATTTGGCCTTCTTCGGCTTCGGTTGAAATTACTTCAACATCAGTATTTGAATATTCAGCAAGCTGGGCTAAATCGTCAATTAAATCAATTTTTTCAACTACCGTCAAAGATGGCGCAGTACACTTAGGGCAGGGTTTACCAGTGAGTGTTTGCTCAAAAGTTTGCAGATTTACAGTTTTAACAGATGCTTGTTCTTGAGAGTTACAGGCACTGCATTTTATGGTCACCCGTTGCATATCAAGGGCCTCAGAAATTAAAAGTATCCTAACTTGACCTGACTGCAAGGCCCGACGCACTTCAACTTCACCATAAGTGATCAAACCAGTATCATGCCCCACTTCATAGAGAAACTTTTGCATAATCTGCTTTTCTTCTATATAACGAACCTTTTTCATAATCTCAGGAGCTTTCTCTACAACCTCTTTAACACCCTGCTCTTCAACATAAGCAGTATCAACAACATCTAACAACTTGTTTTTAAGCTGATAATTAAGATAGTCACCTTTCTGAAAATCATACTTTGTTGGACCAGGCCCACCCAAAATTACGCCCTTAAGATTATCGATAGGCAAAAGAATCTCATTAGCATGCCCGCCAACACGAGTAAAATACTCATTTAACTGCATTTCACGCAAACGCTCATAACGCCTAGCAGACTGCCCACCAGCACGAGTTTTACCAGCAACCCCAGAGGTCATCTCACGAACAATATGCAAATGCTTACCAGTTAAAGTAGCTACGGTAGCATTTGAAGCATCAATTAACAAAATACCATAAGCCTCTTTTTCACGCAACATTTCTTGCAAATGCTCAGTGTGAAAACGCGAATCACAACGGTAAAGAAAAATACGAATCGGCTCAGGAGGAATTATAACCCAAGACTCCATACGCTCAGTCCCAGGACCACTATCTTCCTGCGGGAGAGCCCCACAAAAGATAACTAAACCCTTTTCACCCGGATCTTTGAACAGCTTAAGTTTTTGCTGTGCTTTAACAATAGCATCTAACACGTTTTTACGTGTAACATTTGATTTAATATTAGTAGCTGTGCCATATTCTTCTCGCAACAAGTTGAGGGCATCACTTATTTGTTTACCTGGAGGCACATAAATCGTAATCAACTCTGTGTGACTACCCTCTTTAGTAGCCAAAGTGTTAATTGCTTTCCTTGTACGATATAGCTCTAAGCTGTCTTTTTTTGCAACACTCACAATAATTCACGTAAGTTAAGATTAAACCTTTAAAGTAAAGAAACAAGAGCAAATAAAAGTTACTACACAACATACAGTTACTGTCTAATCAACATTAAAGTAAAGATTAGTTTAGGGTTCTAAAAAAATAATAACAACAGGGTTAGAAAGGAGAAGTGAAAAACAAACTCTTGCCCTGTTTGTATAGTACTGTGACGCCTTTCAACTGTATGCGCATAACTGTTAGAATTGCAGAATAATTGTTGGAGACAAAGGGAGAAAGTTAGGCTTTTGGTTTTTCAGCAGGGGCTGTTTCTGTTTCAGGGGCAGGAGCACCGATAGCGTCTCTTAGGAAGGATTTAAATGGTCCTAATTTGCCACCATAGTTACCAGCAGAAATTTTGACAACCCCAGGGCAGTTAATTGAAGCTACGACACCTACTTGCATTGCTTTGTTAACTGCTTCTAACGTTAAACCGTTGAGGACAATTTCAAAGACACTGTTTGCGTCTTCTGGAACAACGGTGCCAGGAACAATTGTACGCAATGTTGGGCAATAGTCTTGGTTTGTTGAAGCTTTTAATTTGTATTTCATAGAGCCAGCCTTGCTTCCAGAGCGACATACACCGCCAGGGAAAGGCATGATAACGTCGGGAACTTGCTTACGTATTGCATCAACTGCGGCTTCGGAGGCAACTAAAGCTTCAGGTTGAGTTTTCGCGAAAATCATAAAATTACCTCCTGCAACAGCTTCCATAGCACCAAAACCGTCTTCTACTATAAAGTTTCCTTCCATCACTGGAATTTTCCAGCATTTACGTCCACCAATTAGGGTTTTCTTTTGAAAACCATCACCGAAATAGCGCAGACTGCTGCCAATGTTAAGAGTTCGTTTGCCAAGTAACCCGTTAAAGGCAGCAGTTGAGGGGCAAGTCATGACACATTGACCAATACGAGCTAAAAGTTGACCTTTTAACTCGAAACGGTCACGGTTATAAATGTGAATAAGTACACCAGGACGTTTATCAGGTGTTTGATCTGCTGGAACGGCACATTCAATAGATGCCTCTGCTGAGGCAGCAATTACACTTGTGGCAAAGCCTGTAGTTATGTTTCCAGCAATTTGGGCCCATTTTTCATTTTGGGCGGTAATTAAAACTCTTCCTACCCAGAGGGAGAACATTTCAGCAAAGGTATCACTTACTTGGACTATTTGATTTGCTGCGGATTTTACAAAAAAAACCTTTTCTTTATCATCATAACTGATAATTTCAAGCTTATTAGTGTTTGGTGACATGGAAGAGACCTTAAAATCAGTTTGTGTTTGTATAATTTAAGAGTTTTTATAAAGATGGACGTGTTTATTTGAGTTAGACACAAGTTAATGTTAACTTGCAGATTATTTGCTAGTTGTTTAGCATTGAGCATTAGACGGTTAATAAATGGATTTGGTTTACAATTGGAGAGAAACGCAGTATACAAGGAGAGATTGTTATTGTTGAGGTTGGTATTTGCCTTTTATGGGTAATTGGTTTCCGCAAAAGTTGCAGTGCATATCGTTTGTTAAATTCCAGTTGGTGATTGTAAAGTTGTCACGGTGTATTACGAGTTCTCTGCATGCCGGGCAGTAGGTGTTTTCTGCTACATGCCCAGGCATGTTTCCAAGGTAAACAAATTGTAGCCCTTCGCCTTTGGATACAAGGTAAGCGTGCTCCATGGTTTCTACAGATGTAATGGGAGTTGTGGACATTTTGTAGTCAGGGTGGAACCGTAGTAGGTGAAAGGGTGTATTGGGTCCTAAGTAGGCATTAATCCATTTTGCCAAGTTTTCTATTTGAGACATGGAGTCACCTATTTTTGGGATGACAAGGTTTGTGATTTCGATGTGTATGTTTGCAAGTTTGAATTCTTTTAAGGCTTCAAAAATTGGTTTCACATCAGGTACAGCGGAAATGTTTTTGTAAAAACTAGAGTCGCCGGCTGCTTTGAAATCCACTGTTACGGCGTCAAGGTAGGGCGCGATTGTTTTTATGGCTTTAGGGGTTAGGTATCCGTTAGTTACAAAGGTGTTGAAAAGGCCTGCTTCATGGGCAAGTTTAGCGGTGTCATAGGCGTATTCCATGAAAATTGTAGGTTCAGTGTAAGTGTAACTGATTCCCTGACAATTAGCCTCTTTTGCCAGTCGGACAATTTCTTTAGGTGAGAGAGGTTTTTCTACAACATTTCTATCTTGACTTATCATCCAGTTGTCACAGAATTGACAACGAAAATTACATCCGGCAGCAGCAATTGATGCAACTAACGCTCCAGGATTAAAATGTGATAAAGGTTTTTTACCAATAGGATCAACTCCAAAAGAAACGGCTTTACCATAATTTAAGGCATATAATGTGCCATCTTGATTTTTACGAACCATACAAAAGCCAGTGGAACCATCTTTAATTGAGCAGTGTCTGGCACATAGGCAACATTTTACAGTCTTTCCAGTCTCTTGGATATAAAGCATCGCTGCTGTAGGTGTTAACAAAACAAACCACCCTTAAAAAAGAAAACATTTTCTTAAAACTCTTTAGGCGAACTTGTCAAAACAAGCATATACTAAAAACAAGAACACCGCATAATCGGTATACAAAAGCATCAACAAAACAAAGAAAATAAGAAGAGGGTTATTCTCTGCTTGAGAGCACCAAGATGTAGTCGGCGGTATCTGCACACATGTCTGCTGCTTGCTCAATAAATTCAATCAAGTTATCAAAAATAACCATAGCACCACAATTCATAGTTGTGCCATACTTTACAAACAAACTCTTAGTTCGCAAATATTCAGCATCAATGTCATTTTCAAGATCACCCACTTGTTTAGCATCTTTTGCAGACTCGGAAGGATTTGAAGAAACTTTTTCTATACTACTTCGAAGCATCTGGGCAGTATCAACAAGTTTACTTGTCATATAAACAATTTTCTGACAAAGTTCAGAGGGAATTTCTGCTTCCATAAGTATCTCAAGACATCTTGCAGCATCTTTAGAGTAATCAGCCAAAGTGTCAAGTCGTTTCACGACGTGTAGGAGGTCTTCACGGTAATCTGAAATCAAAGCTGCACCTTTAGATAACTCAAAAAAAGTGTCCGTTCGCAATTTATCCACTTCTTCCTCAGCTAAATACAAGTTTGCAACATATTTTTTTGCATCATTCAAATTCTTTTCCGAGAAACTCTTTGTAGCTTTATGCAGCCAAGTTACTGTATCAAAGGCTTTAATGATTTGCTCATGCGCAAGCTCTAAACCCTTTGTTCTTCTTCGAGACTCAAACCAATCATAACTTCTTTTTTCCACAACAGACACACTCCTAAACAATATAAAACAACAATAAGGTACGTTAAAATATAAACCATATCTTAACAATTACATACATAGCAAGTCAAAAACACAGTGACCAGAACATTCTTGCTTGCTACTTGAAAAAGTTAATTCACACAGTTTTCCATGCTTGACCTTTGCTACACATAAAAAACACCAACATACACTTGCTACAACATACCACTACAGTTCAAGGGTCATTTTAGCTAAGGCCACTTTAGTTGCTAAATCCTTCATCAACGTGTTACCAGCAACTACTTTAACACCTAACGCCTCAATTCTACTCTTCTCAACCACAGCATCCACAGAGTCAATTATAATACCATCTAGAAAATCAGCATACAATTTTGCAACACCAAAAGCAGAAACCTCAACACCTAAACCACTTAACAATTTATCAGCCGGACCCTTAACAGGTGCACCCGCAACAATTGGACTAACAGCAACCTTTTTAGCACAAGTCTTTCGCAGAGCCTCCCTTACACCTTTAAGAGATAAAATAGTACCAATACTTACAATAGGATTACTGGGACAAATAATCACACGCTCAGAAGACAGTATGGCATTAATCACACCCTTAGCAGGTCTAGCCATATCTACATTAACATACTTAACACCAAGTACAGGGTCTTTAGCCGCCCGTTTAACCATATACTCCTCAAAATGAACAAAACCCTCAGATATCTGCACATAAGTAGCAACCTTGTCATCGGTCATAGGTAAAATTTTGAGTCTAAGACCCAAATCATGACTCACTTTAGCAGTTACCTGAGACAAAGTAGCACCATTTTTCAACATATTTGTACGCAAAATACTTGTAGCAAAGTCTTGATCCCCAAGATTAAACCAGTCTGCTTCGCCAAACAATTTAAGCATATTTAAACAGTTAAACGTATCACCCCTAATACCCCAACCCTTTTCATCGTTGACAATACCAGCAAGCGTATAAGTTACAATATCAATATCAGGAGAAATATGCAACCCAAAAAGGTCAAGGTCATCACCAGTATTTACAACAACGGTTAAATCCTCCTGTTTAACCAACTGAACTAAACCCGTTAAAAATCTAGCTGCACCCACCCCACCTGCCAAAACAGTAATCATCACATTCACCCCTACAGTTCAAGGATTATGAAACTTTTCTGAAACCCAATACTCAGACTTACCCTTTTCAGTTATAATGTGCTCTTTTTTGAAAATGGGCGCCTCACTCTTATAACGCTCAACCGCCTCACGCAATACAGGAAACACTTGTTCACGATGAGCCCCAGCAACTGCAACATAGACTAAATCATCACCAACATTGAATTCACCCGTAAAATGATGAATTTGCACATCAACAATACCAGGGTTATGAGTTAAATCATCACAAATCTTACTTAAAACCTCATCAGCCTTCTCTTCATATGCCTCCAAAGTAAGCTTTTCAACTTTTGCCTTACCATCAAATGTTTCACCCCGCACAACACCAATAAATAAACCAATAGCACCCGTTTTACTGAAATCTGCACCATGTTTAATATTTTTGAGAACATCATTAACATTTATTGAATTCTTTTCATGAACACCAGCGCATTTGACCATAAATGACAACTCTAAAACCGTATAAACTAACGTAGTGACTTTTAAGACTATTTTTATAAAAACAGAAAATAATTAAAAGAAATAAGAAGAGTTTATTCTTCTTCTGACGCTGATGATGTTTCTTCTTCGTCTGCGACTTGCTCAGCTTCAATGTCAGCTGACGCGGTTTCAATATCAATAGCTTCAACTAGTTCTTCTTCAGCATCTGACTCAATTTCTTCAACTGCAGCTATGCCATCGGCTAATACAAGCTCGGGAGCGTTTGCGGGGGCATTGATAAGTTTTGATTTACGTATACCAACATGACGCAGAGGTGCAACTTGCTTTGACTCATTATAAATGTCAGAACCAATTTTACCTAGAACCATTTCTTGGACGAATTGATCCATAGTAAGTGCGACTGCTTTTGCTTTAATGATTCTTATCATGATATTGCGTATGATTTTTTCTTGTGAAGTTTTTATGCGGGAAAGTGTCAGAGCTGAAACAGCGATTCTTAGTTTAAAACCATCCTTGGTTGTTAGATTAAATAAACCGTCTACTTTGGTTGTTCTTCTTCTAACTAAACTACGTAGGTAATCACGTGAATATTCATGACCTTTGAACAGGGTTTTGGCTGTTTTGCCATCCATTACACTTATTTGGAAAAACATTTTCAAATAGTGGTGAGAGAAGTCACCTGTAATGTCATACAGTGTAGCTTCAACAACTCTACCGATTAGTTGATCAGCTGTTTCTGCTGGTACAGCACCTAAATCAATGTTACCAAAGAATGATGGTGCTACTACATTGTACCATGATTTGCTTCGCCATTTATCGCGCATATGTTTTGCTTTTGAAGACTTTGAAGACAAAGTAATCCTCCGAACGGTCTCAACATTCTCAAAGCAATATAAAAGGGTTTATTGATTTTTATCTATTTTTTCAAAATCACCCATGTATTTTCTGAGCACTTTAGGCACATTTATTGAACCATCTTCATTTTGATTATTCTCCAAAAGAGCAACCATGATTCTTCCAGTAGCAATCGCCGTAGAATTAAGCGTATGCAAGAAACCCTTAGTCGGCGCACCCTCCTTTTCACGATAACGAACCCCTAAACGCCGTGCCTGATAATCCGTACAGTTACTACAACTAACAACCTCACGATAACCATTCTGCGCAGGCATCCACACCTCTATATCATACTTTTTAGCAGCAACAGTACCAATATCCCCTGTACAAACATTAACAACACGATAAGGCAACTCTAGCTTCTGCAGTAGATCCTCAGCGTTTGCTAACAATTCCTCATGCAACACTGCAGAATCCTCAGGTTTACAAAAAATAAATTGCTCAATCTTGTTAAACTGATGAGTACGGAAAATACCCCTAGTGTCTTTACCATGAGCACCAGCTTCCTTACGAAAACAAGTACTTAAACCTGCAAGCCTAAGCGGCAAATCCTGCTCCAATATAACCTCATTCATATACATAGCAGCCATAGGATGCTCACTTGTAGCTATCATATAGAGATCCTCACCCTCAATCTTATAGAGAACATCAGCAAAATCCGCAAGCGCAGTTACACCCTCATAAGCCGTTTTATTCATCATAAAAGGCGGCTCAATAGCAACATAACCCTTCATACTCAACTCATGCAACGCAAAACTCATCAAAGCCAAATCCAACAATGCCAACTGGTTTTTCAAAAAGAAAAACCGTGCACCACTGACTTTACTGGCACGCTCCATGTCAACTATACCAAGCGCATTAGCTAAGTCTATGTGATTTTTTATTTGAAAGTTAAACAAGGGAATTGTTCCCCAAGTCCTCACTTGCACATTGTCAAGATCATCTTTACCTAAAGGCACAGTGGAGTCAAGCATGTTTGGCAAGCATAAGAGCAAATTACGTTCTTTCTCTTCTTCCGCAGCAACCTGTTTTTCAATAAAAGTTATTTGAACATCAATTTCCCGGGCTTTTTCAACTTGAACTTGGGCATCTTGACCAGCTTTTTTAAGTTTAGCAATCTCGACAGTGACTGTTTTACGGATATGACGTAAATCATTAAGACCTGTAAGATTTAGCCGCCACTGCTTGTCAAGAGCAATAAGCTCATCAAGCATCAACAAATTTTCAGGGTTGCCCCGCTTTTCCAAATTTGCCCTAACAACGTCTGGACTTTCACGGATAAGCTTGATATCTAACATAAATTTCACGAATAAGTCTCATACAGACTCTTTAAACATTTTAACCTTACGATTCAACCCATCACACAAATAAACCCAAACAGAAAAAATAACCATTGCCTACCAAAAAACCAAACACCAAAGTCAGTCATCAAGTTCTACATACAAGAACTGCAGCCGTCAAATAAGCAAGAAACTTGCACACCACTATTTTCTATTAAATTTGTTTGAAGATAAGTTAAAGTTTGTGCATTGTTTCAAAAGAGATGGGTAAAACTGTGGGGAAAATAAGTTTGTTAAAAAATAAAAGAAATTTTGGTTATTTTATGGTTTTAGCGATTTGTGTCTATTTATGCTTTTTTTAGGGTGATCTCCATCGTGGAAACCATTCTGGACTTGTTCTCGCCTTCGCGTGGGGGCATCTCTGCTGTACCGATGGCAATCTTGCTTACTTTGAGGTCTTTAACAAAACGGTTTCTTGCAATTTCAGCTACGTCAACAGCTGTGGTGATTGCTTGACCTCGCGCTTTCAAAGTGATTTCTTTGAGATTGCCTGAAGAGAGGCTTGTTATAATGGCTAGAACATAGCTCATTGGAGGTTTATTTCCGACGAAGATTACATCTGCGTTTTCAGTCATATTGTTTTACTCCTTATGTTGCTTTGTGTAACACTACCATCTTGCGCTCTGGTGCGCGATAGAACGTTACCATCCTATTAATTCATTAACTTCCTTATAAGTTCACTGAAATTAACGGACCAAAAAACTGAATTACAAAGCCAAAAATAGAGGTCAAAGTTATCTTTTGGAAAAGGCTTTATTGCAGCAACAACATTGGCAATAAACACAATCAAACCCGAAGGTCATAAGAAGTGTTAACTAGACTTAAAAAAAGAATTCAGGAAATGTTAGGTGCTGAGGCAAACGTTGCATACAAGTTAGGGTTTACGCCAAATATAATCAGTATTATAGGTTTTATCCTGTCTTTGGCTTCTGCAGTTGCATATGCAGTGGCGCCAACGCGTCCTGTTTTGTTTCTGGTTTTGGCGGTGGTGTTTATGTTAGCGTCAGGTTTCTGTGACACAATGGATGGTATAGTAGCTCGAAAATTTAATCAGTCTTCTGTGTTTGGTGGCTTTTTTGATTCAGTTCTAGACAGGTATGCAGATGTTGCGATTTATGCAGGGATAATTGTTAGTGGTTTATGTAGTCCTGTGTGGGGGCTTGCAGCATTGGCGGGTTCGGTACTTGTTAGTTATACGCGTGCTCGGGCAGAGGGTGTGGGAATAAAGATGGAGTCTGTTGGATTTGCGGAGCGTGCGGAGCGTATGTTGATTTTGGGTGTTTTTACGGTTGGAGCGGTGTTTTATCAGCCAGTTTTAAATGCAGGTATAATAGTTTTGGCAGTGATTACGAATTTTACTGCAATACAAAGAGTACATCACGTGTTTAAGATGTTGAAAAAATAATAAAAAATGATTATTATGATGATGTTGGGGATAAAAGTTGAGGGTTATCTTCTTCTTGAAATTTTTGAGTGCCGTTCACTTTCAGCTCTTACTTTAACGATGCCACGGTGTACTGCACAGGAAATACAGTAATATTTAGTATCAACCCAAGAGGCTAAGAATGTGCCTTTTTGTCTAAGCTCCTTTGCCAATTGTGGCTCAACAAAAGATACTCTACGTGTTGACCGTTTTGCTTTGTCACGCGGCACCATTGCCCCACAATTTACGCATTGAACAAGACTGCTACTTCCTTTGCCACCTTTTGCTCTTCCTCGACTTTTTCGTTTAACTGGCATTATTTTTGACCTCTTACTTTTAATTCAATTATTAACTTAACTGTCTTATATATCTGCTCTTAATTTTAATAAAGAAGCAAGGTTTGCTTTCGGATTTATCTGAGGAACAATTTTACCACTTGTAGAAGTCATCAAGGATGTTACACCCGGACCATGTCCAGCAGTTACACAGTTAGCATGAACTACCACCCCAATAGAAACTGCCCCCTTCCGATAAACTCTACCATAGGAGTGATCAGCATCCATTATAGCCACAAGATCTCCAAGCCGCAAATCTTCAAGCCCAAACTGCTTAACCACTAAATCATCAAATAATTGGACATCATAATCACCGCTATTAACCTGATTAGCACCCAAACCAGAACCCATGATATTAGCAGGTATGCAATGAGTAACAGGAACCTCAAGCATTTCACCATTAATCAGCGGGTTTATTGCATCAAGCAAACAGGGATCCATGTTTACCAGTTTTATTTCAGGAAAATCAAGTAATTTTAGACCAGTACCATAAGATTTTATTTGAATTTTATCACCAATCAAAAGTTTGTCAAGAATTTCAGGTTTAAAATCAATCAACACATGATCTACACCACCATGTTTACCTGTTACAGTACCTGTTTCACCTTTAGCATCTCCACTGACAACAATAGCTTGATTCCCAACACATGCCAAAATGTTGTATGCAACATTTGCGGCACCACCTAAACGAGCATCACTTTCCTTGTTAGCAGTACTAACACAAGGCTCCACATGATCTGCCTCCCAACCACATGCAAAATCGCCAACCCGAAGATTATAGGTTATTCCACCCACACCAGGCAATATACAAGGAACACCAGTGGCTGAAATGTTGTAAACATTTTTTGTTGTTGGACTTGTTATCTCGCCCATAACAGAAAGTTTAACGAGTTTTTCACGGTTTGTTCTAATAAGCATCAAAGTCATCTTCAAGTATTACTAAAAAGTTAGAGCACGATATAAAACTTGCAGAAAACGGGCAATAATTTTTGCAAGCATTATGTAGGCAACTCTTAAATTACACTTTTCGCATTTTAAACATATAAAACTACATGTTATAAGTGGATGTACAATGTCAGAGTTTGGATTAAGACCAAAAATGCTAGTAAAAGATGTAATGAGTAGCCCCGTAGTAACTGTTGATGAGAGCGAAACAACAAACAACATTGCAACTACAATGGATAAAGGAGGATTAGGAGCGGTAATTGTTATCAATAAAGAGGGAAAACCCAGTGGCATTATAACGGAACGTGACCTTGTAGTTAGAGTTATTGCAAAAAATAAAAAGCCTGACGAACTTAGAGCAGAAGAAATCATGACCACTCCACTTTTAACAATTGATCCTGAGGCTACCATAAGTGATACTGCAAGAAGGATGACACGTTTAAACATAAGACGGTTAGGGGTCTTCTATAAAGGTAATTTAATTGGCATAGTTTCAAACAAAGACCTGTTAGGCGTCATGCCAGAGCTTATGGAGATAATGCAAGAACACACACGCATCGAAAATGCAAGCATAACAGAAGAACTGGAAGAAACCTCACAGTCAGGTTATTGTGATCACTGTGAAATCTACTCTGAAAACATTAAAGCTCGCAACGGACAAAACATTTGCGAAGAATGCCGCATAGAGTTAGAACAAGAAAAATAAAATTTTAAGCCCAATTTGGGCACACCCCTTTAATTATTATACACCCAATCACTATTACTACTACTATATCAGGTGGTTTTCTTGATTGCTGATTTAGTCTTAAACAACACTAAAGCGTACATTAAAGGCGAAATTCTCGAGTGCAGCATAGCTATTGAAGAGGGAAAAATTGTTAAAATTGGCAGACCTCCTCAAATGCCCAGTGCTGACCAAAAAATTAACCTCCAACGTATGCTAACTCTGCCAGGTTTAATAGATACCCACGTCCATCTCAGAGACGAACAGAAAGCATACAAAGAAGATTTCATTTCAGGCACCTCAGCAGCAGCAGCAGGAGGCTTTACCACTGTACTAGACATGCCAAACAATCAACCATTAACCAACAGTGTTAAAACTCTAAAAACCCGTTTAGAAATAGCAAAAAAACGAACACTGGTTAATGTTGGACTATATTCAGAATTTCCAAAAAATTTGGCAGAACTACCACAAATCAGTCGTGAAGGCGCAATAGGGTTTAAACTGTTTATGGGCAACCAAGTGGGAGACTTAAACATTGACGATGACCAAGCCTTAAAAGAGGGATTTAAAACTGCAGGAAAAACGAATGCCATTGTAGCTATCCACGCTGAAGATAAAAACCAAATTATGCTAAACGAGCAAAAACTCAAACAAGCCAAACACAACAGCCCCAAAGATTTTCTTTTCGCCCATACAGAACAAGTAGAGGTGCAAGCTATGAAACGGGTGATTAAAGCCAGTGAAGACGTAGTAGATGGACATTTACATTTTTGCCATGTTACAAGTCAGCAAGGACTAGAAACTATAAAGGAAGCAAAAAAAACAGGTAAGAAAATCACCTGTGAGGTTACGCCCAACCATTTAATGTTAAACTCAACAGATATTGCACGCTATGGCATGATGGCAATTATGATGCCCCCCCTACGAGACAGGACACATCAGGAAGCGTTAATGAAAGGAGTAAAACAAGGCGATATTGACACCGTAGGGTCAGATCATGCACCACACACCTTTGAAGAGAAAACTGCAGACAGCGTTTGGGAAGTAAAAGTTGGCATACCAGGATTAGAAACCACTCTGCCTTTAATGTTAACACTAGTCAAAAAAGATTGGCTAACTTTTCAACGACTTGTCGAGCTACTAGCAGAAAAACCCGCAGACATCTATGGACTAACAAATAAAGGCAAACTTGAGCAAGGCAAAGACGCAGACTTGACAATTATAGACTATAACAGACCATGGACCATTGAAGCTTCAAAATTTAAATCTAAAGCCAAATTTTCACCCTTTGACAAATGGAAAGTAGTCGGCAAACCCACAAAAACATTCGTAAACGGCAACCTAGTTATGGATGAAAACGAAATCATTACCAAGCCAGGTAGCGGAAAAATTATCCGAAAAGAAAAACAAGAAACAACACCTTAAGGTTGCTAAAAATAGTCAAAGATAACAAGCACTCCAATAACACTTACCAGCAAAGTCTGCCTCAATTCAATCATGATTTTCAAATTTCAGACTTGTGTAAAAATAAACGGTTTACATGACATCGTCGTAATTTTTCATGTGTTAACATCCTTAAGACTAAAAATATTCAATTCCCTTACTAAACGGATAGTTCATCGAGTTTTTGTCGCAAACTATCGAATATGATATTAGTATATGCTGTTCACGTTAAGATAGTTTTTCTATCGGGCATTGTGTATGTGTTTTTGGATAGCTGAATCGTGCGTAGCATCTTTTCATAATATCCTTATTTTGAAAGGAGTTTATTTGCGACAAACGCTACCCAAAGTCCAAGAAATACTATCCCCACAATTCTTGTGATGACTAAGAGTGCTTCTTGTAGACCGTTTGCTGTAGGTAAAGCGCCTATGCCGATGAAGGTGCGGGTAATGTACCAAAGTGAGCTGCTTAAGTAGGTCCAAGACGGCCAACCGCTAATCCATAGCTCGGATGTTTGCCAGTATGGACCAGGAATACTAAAGAGTAAATATAGTGCCCAAAGGGTAACTATAGCAAATCCACATGATGTCGTTAGTCTACCTAGGCTTCGTCCATATGCAGAAGTTATCGCCCAAAGCCACATTAAGAGTCTTTTTATTGGATTCTCACGGGCTTCGTTGTACCGTTTGTCTGCCAATTGAGCTTGTCTAATTTCAGCTCGTTTTTTTGGGTCTATTCCTTTAATATCCTCAACTGGTTGGCATAGCAAGTTATTTGCTCGTTTATATTCTCCCCAACAGGTAATCTTGTAGTCTTGTTCAGGCCATGTGCAATCAATAAACCAGCTATCAAGCAAACCAATTTTATTAATTTGCAATCCCTCTAAATCGACATCGGTTAGTATTCCTGAAACAATATTACATTTAGTAAACGACAACGAATACCAATTATTTTTTTGAATGATATTTTTATTAAAACGGGTAATCTCGCATGTGTAAGCATTAGAATCGTCAAATATTCCTGTGATTACATCTACATCAGTGAACTCGCAGTCAGTAAATTTGGTTTTGTTAAGAGAAAGATCAAAAAAGGAACAGTCTTTAATGATCAAATTGCAAACATTACAGGATTTATTTTCGTCACCTGCAAGTTTTACATCTTCATGGGCTATACCTTCAATTTTTATACTTTCAAATTCTATATGCTCAAAAGACCCTAAAGAGATAGCCACTTGTTTTCCGCGTAGTAAACTAATCTTACCAGCACTAATGTCTGTTTTTTGCAAATTTAATAGGTTAAACTCAATATTTTTGAACGTTGGTTTTTCAATTTTGCATCCTGACACATCAGCATTTCGAACAACAACATCATTAACCTCGGAATCGGTCATTTTACAATCCACCAATTTTGCACCTACCAAAATTGCATGTTCAAATAAGCAATGTGAAAATGTGCATTCACGAAATTCACAACGATACAAATTCGTTAACTTTAAACTAACACCTTGAAAGTCACATTTAAAAAATGTACATTCACGAAATTCACAACGATACAAATTCGTTAACTTTAAACTAACACCTTGAAAGTCACATTTAAAAAATGAATACCCCGAAAAAGTACCTCTATAGCTTTTCAGATAAGGAAAAATAATGCGAGACCCATCATTTTTAAGTAAACTCGACTGATATTTTTTCCATGTCACGGCATCTGTCAATGCCATCCGCCACTTACGTGTAAGAGACATATTTGAACATCCCCTCCAAATGTGAAATTAAATTGTGATTGGTGTTTAAGTTCTGGTCTTTACCACAAAGGTTTCTTGCTATTCTAAAATTATTCGCTCTTGCGTTGGACAAGGAGAATATAGAACAAATATAATTATCAGAAGACCTTAGCCAAATTATTAATTCAAAAAATTTCTTAGCAAGACACATATTTTTAACAGCATTAATTTGTGACCTCAACTCTTCTTTTGATAGGTTTTTTCCTGTCCAATTGTGAATCAATGTTATGGCTCTTGAGACATTTCGGGAACACCATTTTTCTACATCAACCTCTATTGTATCGTTTCTATCTTGAATCCCAAACTTGACAGCCAAGGTTAAATACACATCATCAAATAATAGCCCCGTCATAATAAACGCCTATTTTTCAATCATTGCAAACCTAAGAGCCCCTCTAACTTGATCATCACGTGCATTAGGACGCTTTGTAAAAATTTTTTCATCCCATGCCTTTGGCCAAGTCATTTTTTTTGCTGATTTTAGTACGTCATCATAAAAATTATCAATATCAGTTATCAATCGCCCTGCTAGAAATATTTTATGAGGATTGATTATTGTGATAATATAGCTAAGGGCTATCCCCAAATATTCGGCAGCCTCATTAAAACAAGTTAAAGCAATCCTATCTTTGTCGTTAACACCAACAGAAAGCTCCTCAAATGTAAGGCCACGTTGGTCGTTATTCTCATACTGTCGTTGTAATAATTCTTTAAATTTAGTAGTTTTAGAGGGTGTCGTGTTTTGGGTTTGGCAGTCAAACTCGTAACCTTCAACACAATGTTGAGATATCCATGGACGAGATGCATAATATTCCAATAGACCGGATTGTGCAAATTTGTGGTAAAAATGGCCTCTTTTTTCAACCACAAGTCTGCTAATACGACCCGCTACTCCAGCAGCACCATGATATCTTTTTCTATCAATCGTTATCGCTGCGCCAACACCTTCGTCAACTATGATATAGTAAATTGTTTCGTGTTGTGTTGCTGTGGCAATTAAACTCGTCTGTGCCTCTAGCAACATACATTCGACATCATTAATAATACGTACCGGAATACCACCCAACTTTTCAGAAATAAAGCTACTTACAGGAAAGGGAGTTGGAAGAGATGTAATGTCAAGACGACTTGAAGTAACAAGTTCACTGTTATCTTTCATCGTACCAGGCATTGATACTACAACAGAATCGAATTTTACATTTTTTTCTTCACATACGGCGTTAATTTCTTGAACAATCTTGTCAAACAAAAGAGTTGTATTCAAGTTCATAACCTCGGGTGAATGCCATTTAACAAGGTCAACAGACTCTACTATGGATTCATCCTGCGCTGCCACTCCTTCTCGATCCACCGTATACCAGTCACGTTCGTTTATAAAGACAAGTTCAACAGGTTCCTCTATAAGCTCACCCTGTGCTGTTACCTTTCCTAAATACATCTTACACCAGTCTCGTTCCACTATAACGACACATACCGAAGAAATTTTTGTTGACTTTACCATGACATATTTCTCCTCATTATCCTCTCTATTCCTTAAGATTTGGGCGACACACTTTGGAAAATGCAAGACTTGCAACTCCAAGCAGCCCAGCCGTATTGCCTAATACACCCACCTTGACAACACCAGTTGTCTCCACTCGATGATAAGCAGCATAGTGTATACCTTCGTTAACACCCATAAAATATGGATTCTCACCAAGAGAATTATCTTTTACAACATTATTTGTTGCAACCACAACACCACCACCAATTGTTACAAGTTGCGGATTGAGAACATTCATAACATTCCCCAAAGCAACACCAAGCCAATACCCACTTTTCTTAAGTGCATCAACTATATTTTGACGGTCTTCCTTAAACCTACACAACAAATTTCCAAAGTCTACATCAACTGGAAGCCTCCGATCGCTACCACTATAATTAACATACATAGCCACAATACCTCGAGCAGAAGCCAGACTTTCTACACACCCCATTTTTCCACAACCACATATAGGTGTTTCAAGGGGAGCCACTTTAATATGCCCAATATAACCGGCTTGACCACTATCACCACTTAACAATTCACCATTGTGTATCACACCACCACCTATACCAGTTCCAACAACAACATGAACGTGAGTAACAACTTTTGTAGCTGCCACAGAATACTCACCCCACGCTGAAGCTCTACCATCATTAACGGTACAAACCCGTACATCACCAAACTCACGCACTAAAAGATCAGACCAACTAATGTTACAATAGTTCTTAAAATGATCATCATTAATCACTACACCAGCGTTATCTACAGAACCACATGTAGAAATACCGATAACAGAGTCAGCACCATCTTTGAGCTCTTTTCGACAAATTCCCAAAACAACATCCTTGATCTCAGAAAACTCATTCAACTTCAAAGGAGTTGTACATACTTGCGAAGCCAACCTAAAACGACCCCCATTTTGCTCCACACGACAAGATTTAATTGACGAACCACCAATATCAATAGCGATAAAACTCATGACGCTACCTACATCCAATCATTTGATTTTTATATACATTAAACCCGTGGCAAGATTTATACATATTCTTACAACAGACGTTGCATCGTGCTCCAAAACTATTTCACAAAACAATTCCATTTTATTTTCCACACTTATTCACCATTTAAACGTAATCACCACCAATACATCATCATCTAAGATAAAATGGCGGAAAACAAAAACAATTGTTTTTAAAATTTTTAGTTTGATAACTTACAAAACATAGCTACACCCACTCACACCCTCGCGTAATATAGTTAACTTGTTTAGGAAAAGGGGTTTAGTAAAAGTTGAAGAAAAGGGTGTTAGTGTTTGAGGGTTTTTGTTGTTTTGTGTTATTATAGTAGCCATTTTAGGGGTATGTCTTGGAAGGCTCCGTTGGGTAATGTGCGTCGGATGGTGATTGGCAGGATTGCCACGTCCATCTCTTTTAGGGCTATGTCAATTGGGTTAGAAACGGTTTCATCGGCATCGACAAGGATTGGTGCGCCCATGCTGATTTGTAGAGCGCGGGCTCCAACTATTCGAGCTTTTTCAAAACGGGTTACTTTTGGGGGTCCTACAGTTACTTTATTGTCAGACATTTTTTAATACTCTCCACCTGGATATCCGCCCATGCCACCCATACCGCCAGGCATTCCGCCGGGTGGTGCTTGGGGCATTTTGTTTTTGCCTGAGGCGATAACATCATCGATTTTCAGTATCAAAGAGGCGACTTCATAGGCTGATTTTAGAATTTGACGTTTAACTGCTACGGGTTCATATACGTCTAGTTGAGTCATGTCTTGAACTTTGCCGCTGTTAACGTCTATACCTGTCCATGTTTCATTTTTTTCGTGTCTAGCTCGCAGTTCAGCTAGTATGTCAATGGGGTCTAAACCGGCGTTTTCTGATAATGTTACTGGGATAGATTCTAAGGCTTCAGCAAAAGCCAGTATGGCAAGTTGCTCTCTGCCTGAGATTGTTTGGGCATATTTTTTGAGGTTTGTTGCCATTTCCATTTCAGAGGCGCTTCCTCCAGCGACCACTTTTGGCTCTTGGATAAGGTCGCGTATGGCACATAGAGCGTCATGTATTGAGCGTTCAGCTTCGTTGTTTAAACGCTCTGTTCCACCGCGTATTAGGATTGTGACTGCTTTAGGATTTGTGCAACCTTCTATGAAGGTCATTTTGTCATCGCCGATTTTGCGTTCCTCAACTAGTGCTGCAGAGCCCAAGTCTTTAGCTGAGATATCGTTGAGGTTAGAAGTTATTTTTCCACCTGTGGCGCGAGCAAGTTTTTCCATATCAGACTTTTTGGCACGTCTAATTGCAACTATGCCTTTTTGGGCAAGAAAATGTTGGGCCATATCATCTATGCCTTTTTGGCATATAACAACATTTGTGCCTGTGATAGAGATTTTTTCAACCATGCTGCGGAGCATGTCTTCTTCTTGTTTAAGGAATGCTTCAATGTGGATTGGGTCTTCTATGTTGATTTTTGAATCGAATTCGGGTTTATCGTTTTCTAAGGAGGCATCGATAAGGGCTATTTTTGCGTTTTTAACGTGTTTAGGCATGCCTGAGTGAACTATTTCTTTGTCAACTACTATGCCGTTAACAAGTTTTGTGTCACCAAGGGATTCGCCTGTTTTCTTTTCCACTTTGACATCATCGACGTCGGCTTTGTATGTGCCGTCGGGCTGTTTTTCCATAACTTCAAGCATTGCGTTGATAACTATATCGCTGAGGTATTCTTTATGGTCAGCGACAAGTTTGCTTGCCATGGAGGTTATGGCGGTTTTTTTTAGAAAATCGTTGGATTTTGAGAGGTCAAAGGGTAGGGCGATTTTTTCAAGGGTTTCAAGTGCTTTTTCGGCAGCTTTTTTGTAGCCGTCAATTATGACTGTTGGGTGAATGTTTTTTTCGATGAGGTTTTCAGCGCGGCCTAAAAGATCGCCTGTGATAATAACTGCAGAAGTTGTTCCGTCGCCGACTTCGTTGTCTTGGGTTTTGGCGACTTCTACGAGCATTTTTGCTGCTGGATGTTGGATGTCCATTTCGTCAAGGATTGTGCGTCCATCACTTGTGACTGTTATATCTCCGAAGTTGTCAACAAGTAGTTTATCCATGCCTTTTGGACCGAAAGCGCTTTTGATACTTTCGGCGACAACTTTGGCTGCGGTGATATTATTATGTTGGGCTTCTCTTCCACGAGAACGGTTAGCGCCTTCTTTTAAGACAAGAACTGGTACGCCTCCAGCTTGTGTGGGTAATGTTGACAAATCAAGTAAACCTCTTAATGCGAACACAACAAAACATCATTAACAATATAAATTTTTCTAGCAATATTAAACCAGAAAAAAGTTGTGTGTAGAAAGTTTGTTGGTTGGGATTGTTTTTTATGGGTTTTGTGTAAAGTTTGGTTGTTAGTATACTGATATTTTTGTGACTCCGGGTATTTTGAGGATTTCCGGTATGAGTTCGCCGGGGATTTTGTGTTCTATGATTATTGTGAGTTTGGGTTCGGGGGATAGTTCGGGGTCGTCTACGATTGCTTGGCGTATGCTTAGGTTTGCGTTGTTTAGGAGGTTTGTTGTGTTGGATAGTATGCCGTGTGCTTTTGCGTCGGTGACTGTGAGTTCGACTACGCCTAGGTTTAGGTGTTTTGCTATTTCTTTTAGTGAGTGGCCTGCGGGGCGTATTTCTTCAAAGATTAGTTTTAGTTTTGGGTTTTTGTTTATGGCGTTTAGGGTTTCGTTTACTGTGCGTCGGTCTACTTCTGCGGCGCGGGCTATTCGTATGGGGGGGATTTCGATTTTGTTTAGGTATATTTTGTTGTTTTTTGTGCTTAAGCCGTTTTCGACTAGTATGCGGGTTACTTTTAGTCTTTCGGGGTAGTCGTTGAAGTGGTGTTTTATTATGTTCCACATGTTGGCTCGTGTGTATGTTTTTGTGTGTTTGGGTATAAAAGTGTTAATGGGGGTGCATGTTTTTTGGGAGTGTTCATGTTTAGAGAGTTTAATTATTTTTTCATAGTTTGCTGGTTGTAGTTTCTTTTTGTGTTGATATAGCGTGTATTTTATCTGGGTTTTGGTTTTTTATGGTTTTGTTGGTATTTTTTTAGGTGGTGTTTTGTGTTTTGGTGTTTGTTGTGGTTGTGTGTAGGGAGAGTTTTCACCTATAGGGAGATAATGCTATTGTTTGGATCTGAGTGAAAATGTCCGGCGTGGTGAGATTTTTCCACAGTCTAAGAGAAGTATCAACCATGGCGTCACATTTAGAAACAACC
>WQYG01000018.1 GCA_009781395.1 Candidatus Bathycorpusculum sp.
AAATAACAATGTTTAACCAAGTTTATAACTATTATTCTTAAACATCAAAATTTAACAACTGAATTCATTAATTATAATGCAATAACCAAAAAACACATATTACCTAAAAACCGAAAGTTACGGATAAACACATAACTCACCTAACAAACTGTATATTACAAAAACCTGCAGAATTCAGGCTATACCCTGTAATAATATAGGGATTTAGATGTTACAGCGTACTACCCAATTTACTCGTTTGATCAAAATTTGATTGAGGTATTCTCAAAAAGTAGGGTTAGTTACAGTTTATCATCATAATTTTTCAGTTTATTAGCTGCTAACCAGCGCACGTTCTTGCATGTCTCTTTTTTGTTTTTAACAATATCGGCTAACACAGTTGGGTCAGTCAAATTACAAACAGCCCTTGCACGCGCCTCTTCATAGACATCGTTTTTTGCGATATCTGTTAATACTGTTTGGTCTGTTAACTGTTGAACAGCAGCAGCACGCACATACATGTCTTTATCGTTTTTTGCGATATTTGTTAATACTGTTTGGTTTGTTAATTTTTCAATCGCTGTATATCGCATATGTTTACTGGTGCTGTTTTTAGCAATATCTGTTAATACTGTTTGGTCAGTTAAGTGGCGAATAGCTGCCAAACGGATATAGTGGTTTTTATCGTTTTTTGCAATCCTTGCTAATACTGTTTGGTCAGTCAAATTACAAACAGCTTCTTCACGCACTGACGGGTCAATATCTTTTTTGGTAACAATATCTGTTAATACTGTTTGGTCTGTCAACTTTTTAATAGCTGTAAAACGCACTTCTTCTGAATTACAATTGTTTTTAGCAATATCGGCCAATAAAGTTTGATCAGTTAACCACAAACATGCCGCCTTTCTTATGGTATTATCGTCATCATTTTTGACAACATCAACCAGTATGCTTTGATCAATCAACTTTTTAATTGCTTCCTTACGCACTAAATAATGTGATGCGTTTTTAGCTATTTTACACAATTTACTATAGTCAGTTTCTTTTTTAACTGCCTCTAACTCTGCCTCTTCATTTTCATTCATCCAATCCGGCTCAAAAAACGTCACATCAACGCACCTACTTTACCTTATACGGTATATTTTATAACTTTTGTTATTTGTTTTTTGTTGCTTTTGGGATAAAAAATGACGTTTTGTTGATCTAGTTAATGGTTAAGTGTGCCGAAAACAAAACGGGAGTAAACATGTTGAAATAGGGTAACGTTCGATATTGGTGCTTATTCAGTCGTAGTGTTGAGTTTTTGATGTACAGGTAGTGTTCTACGTAAGATTTGAAAATAGAACATAGCTAAAGTAACGTATCTAACAAGTTGGCCAGTTTTATGCAGATAAAATAAATGAGTAACACCATATCTCATGGTAAAAAATTAGCTTTTTATGGATAAAATCATTTAAACAAGCTTATCCTCTTTACTGCAGTCAAACGTGGACAAGTTGGTGTGTTGTGTGGCTATTCAATTTTTTTACAATAAAATCGTTAATAGTTAGCGCAGGTATGTTGGTGATATCTTGTTTCTTTCTTTTGGGGTGGTTCGTTTACACGCTGTAAGGCTTTGTTTGGCAAAGTCTTTTTGCAAAGGTAGGATCTTCTGCAAGCATATGGTCAATGCGTCTGCGTATTTATCAACCAAAACAGGAATGGGTATGGGTTTTGCCATGTTAAACACCAACAGCAATGCTCAGGTAAAAGATAAAAATTTTACAACTATGAACGTTATTTACCAAACACACCAAGCTACCCGTGGTGCTGCCCCTGCTTAACATCAGTGTGTTAACGAACGGATTTAATCGTGTTATGAGGAATTAAACTGTTAAAATGCAGGTTTTTAGCTAGTTGGTTTGTTTGTTTTTGTGGAGGTGGGGTGTGTGTTGGGTTTTATATGGTTGTACATTTGAAGACACACGGTAGGGTTATTTAGGTAGAAACTTGTCTGCCTTGTGGCACCATACCACATTTTGTTAATGTTGTTGAAAATGTTGCAAAACAAAAGTGATTAAGAAAAAGAATTCTTTTCCCTCTCGGTAGAGGGCAACGTATTGGGTTCCCAATTAATCACAAACTGAGACGGAGTGTTATAAGAAAAAGTTTGTTTTTCCTTATTATCCTTACTTAATAAATCCTGTAGCGCATTAACAAACCCGGTGACATAACTTTGAAGTATAAACAAGCACGCAAAATGTTCAATCATGTCCTGAATTTTATCTTCATCACCTAACTGTAAAATCTGTAGATAACTATCTCTATTAGACCGTACAATTAACATCCAAGGATACCCTTGTTTTCTTAACATAAAATTAAAAATTTCACGCCCAACACGTCCATTCCCATCTATGAACGGATGAATTATTTCAAATTTATAATGAAACAATGCCGCTTCTTCGAAAGGATTATGTCTATTTTTAATGTTAATGTAGTAATTATCTATAATCTCTTGTAAAGCCAACTCAATAAAACTAGGATGAGTAACTTGTTTTTCACAACCCCCAATAACCACATTTTTTTGCCTAAACACACCCGGACACTTATCTTTCATATTTTGCATTGACAATCTATGTATTTTTTTTATAAAACCCAAAGTTATTTTTCCTTTATAACTGTCACGAAATTTTTTAACACTTTTAAAATTCTGCACTTCATATATTTCTCTATCGGTCTTATCTGAAGGCACTTTTCCTTGTGTTAACAAGTCACGGGCTTGTTGTTCAGTTAAAGTATTACCTTCCACAGATGTGGTGCCATGTACATATTTTACTTCTATGTCACTTTCATATGTTCTAATTTCATCTATCGTTAAAAGCTCAGTGTATCTTTTATGAATAACACGTATTTCTTCAAGTTGCTCTAATGTTTGCGATTTTAAATAATTTGTTTTATAATACCTTGACCTAACTCTTTTTTCTTTTTCTAACGCTTGAGCCTCTATTTCTTCTGCATATTTTACAGTTAGCTCAGTTAATTCTTTTTCTGTAGGTCTTTTTACTCCTACTTTTTTTCTGATTTTCGTTCTATGCCCTAACAAGTTTATGTCTTTTGTTATGTAATAATTTATTGTGCCGTTTTTACTTTTGTATTGTTCTAGTCGATAGTGTAACTTTGGAGCATTATTGTTTTGCGGCACCGTCATTGTTTTCTCCTTTCGTATGAATTGTTGTTTATGCGTTATATATTTTTGGTTTTTTGTGCCAGTACTGACACACTTTTCACTATTTAAACTCTTTCTAAAAGGCGAAAAGGCGAATTTTTGTAGAAAAATATTGACAAAAAGAAAAAATTAAACAAACTTTTTATTTTTCACCTCTTACATTTACCAACTCATCAAAAATGCAATTTATACATGCAGAACTACACAACAAGAACCTTATCCGGCATGTATTTGACACTATGAAAAACCGTGAACAACCCTACAACAATGTTCCGTACTAACTGTAAATTTTAATGATGATGATGCCAAACACATACATTTTCATCAAACACAACTTTCATAATTCTCTCACAAACGCCAAAACCTGCAAAATAACACTGCTAATTGTGACAAACAAGGCATCATACACGCACACAACATACTGTTAAAACAAACTAACGCATCAAAAAACATGCAAGAATTATAAAACATAAGAGGGCCGGGGCCGGGATTTGAACCCGGGCGTAAGGCTCCACAGGCCTCTAGGCTACCAAGCTACCTCACCCCGGCCACTTATCCATGCTTTTCCGCGACCTCGACCACTTTTTGTGGCTTACATTTTGGTAGCTTCATAGAGAGATAACATTCTCCTTATTTATGTTTACGAAAGATTTTCCCGCCATCATCATATTCATCCGTAACATATTCAAACCTACTTCAATTAGTTGGCAGGTTTGGTCTGTATTGTCTGCTGTTTTAGTTGTGTTGGTTATTTGGTAGGTTTTCGAATAGGTTTTTTTCTAATTGAATGTAAAGCTGTTATTAGGGGTTACGGGTGCAGAGACTCTGGTAGTGTAGGTTTAAAATAGTTTTTTTATTTAAAGGAAATTGGAAGATTTAGAGTTGGTTGGGTTGGGTTTTTGTGGGTGGGTCTTTGTTGTTTGTTTGGTTGTTTGTTGTGCGTTTATAGTTTGCGTTTTATTATTGGTTGGCTTTTTGGTTTGTTGGTGATTGTTGTTTCGTTGTTTAGGCGTTGTTTTAGTCGTATTACTAGTACTTCGCGGTCGTTTGGTTTTAGTTGCATCCATGTGGTGCGGTTTTCTCGGAATTCTTCTCCGGTGATTTTGTGTTGTTTTTGTAGTTCGCAGAGGAGTTTTACAAAGCCTTGCATGTCTAGTTGTTCGTCGGTTACTTGTGTTGTTAGTTTTTTTTCTTCTGTTTCTTCTTTTGTTGTTTCTGTTTGGGGGCGTTCATTGTCTGGTGGGGGGTAGGTTTCGTATAGGAAGAGTGTAAAGTATAGGTTGTCCCATCCGCGTGTGAGGGGTATGTTGTTTTTGTTTTTTAAGAGTTCTGCTGTGAAGTGTTCGTATTCTTGTCCTGTGGATGAGTATTTTGCTGGTTCCTTTAATGTTGTGTCTGTGGTGCGGTTGGTGAAGTGGCGTAGGTGTTGTATGTTAAAGATGGGTAGTATTGTTTTGTTTTCATAGTTGAAGCTGTAGATGATTTTTAGGGCTAGGTTTTTGTTTTCTCCTATGCCGTTGATTTTTTCCCATTTTGTGTCAATTTTTTGGGCTAATGTTTTTCTTTCGTCGACTGTTGTGCGGAGGAGTAGTTTAAAGTCGTTTATTTGTAGTCGGGTGTTGCGGTAAATGTTTGTGTTGTTTGAGGGGGTGTATTTTAGTGGTTTGAAAATGTCTTCTAGTGTTTGGAAGAATTCTCCTGTGAGGTCAGGGTTTATTCTAAAGAGTTTGTCTGGGTTTAATAATTCAATTTCGCGTAGATTTTCTGTGTATGGGAATTTTTGTCTGAATTCTTTTAGAGCAACAAGGGTTTTATCTGCTTCATGTCTAATTAATCCTGCTTTATCGAATGTGTTTGCTTTTTTTTGTGTTTGGTTGCTCTGCAGTATTATACACCACCCTAATATGTTTAAATGAAACCTAAATATGTTTGTGGTATCTTTTTGTTAGGGTGTGTTGGGTTTAAGAAAATATGAACCCGATGATTAGGCCTACTATGAATCCTAAGCCTATTGGAAGGGCTCCTACAATAAGGGCGCTAGCCTGAAGGACCATTGGGCCATATGTTTCTGCTGCTGTTTTTAAGGTGCCAAGACTTAAACCGAAGAATCCCAAATAGCAGATAATAATTAATATTATTGTTGCAATGATGGCAATTTTTAAAACTCTACGTGCAATGTACCCTACAATTACACCTATAACAAATGTAATTATCATAAATATAAGTGGGGATATGCCTGCTATACTTCCTGACGTTATAAATCCAAACACTTCTTCTATTACACCCATACTAACAACACCAATCCAACTATTGCTATTATTCTTCTTCTTATTATTGTTGCTGTAAAGTTATAATGTAAAATGCTTAATTAACTTTTCAACACATAAATCTTAGATAGAGCCTATCTGTGAGGTTATTTAGAAACTTGCTGCAATAAAGTAGTATGTTGCAACTGTTAATAATTATGAGGTTTAAGCGTTGGAAGATATGCACGTCCTAGTTGGAGGGTTCATGAGTGTTGATGGTAAAATAGCTCCTGTCAACCGTAAAGGTCGTGAATTTTCTCAATACATGCAACCTATTCATGAACAAATGCTGCATGAAATTCGCGCGGGGGTTGATGCCATAATAATTGGCGTTAACACCGTGATAGCTGACAATCCAACCCTTACGGTGCGAAAAGCTGAAGGTAAAAACCCCTTAAGAGTAATAATAGACAGTCAAGCCCGAACTCCTTTAAACTCAAAAATCTTGAACCAAAAAACTGATAATGCGTCAACATTAATTGCCCTAGCCAAAGATGCACCCAAAAACAAAGTAGCTGCTCTTAAAAACAAAAATGTAGACCTAATATATGCCTCTTCTTCTTTAGCTTCAAAAAGAGTTGACTTAGCCGAATTGTTATTTGCATTATCAAAACGTGGGGTTAAACGTGTGCTAGTTGAAGGGGGTGGTGAAGTGCGTTGGAGTTTTTTTGAACAAAATCTTGTCGATGAATTATTTGTTTGGGTTATGCCTACCATTTGGGGTGGCAGAGATGCACCCACACTAGTTGAAGGTTCAGGTTTTCTTAAAGCAGAAAATGCTGTAAACTTGGAATTTAAAAGCATAAACCAAGTTGAAAACATGCTAATTTTATGGTTCAACATCAATAAAAAAACCCGCTCCCCACCAACTACCCCTACTACTGCTAATAGTGCGCAACATTTTTAATTTCATGTGGCTTGTAGCAATTTACGTCTCTTTTCCACTTAGAATTTAACCTGATTTACCTCTAATTAACTTTTGAAATTTTTTCACTTGAAAATTGTGTCAGTTGTTCAAATTTTGATTTAGCTCGTCCATCCTCAACCGCTTGCCAAGCAAGTTCATACCCATCGCGCAAATCCTCACAAACATCTGATAAAACAAGTATTGCCGCAGCATTTAACAAAATAATATCCCGACAAGACCCCCTCTCTTCACCAAATAAAACCTGCCTTACAACCTTCGCTCCCGCCTCATGACTCTCTTTCGCCCTAATCTCGCTCATTTTTCCTCTCTTTATCCCGGCATCTTCAGGATAAAAATCAAAAGTTTCAACATCACCATTTGTTTTTAACTCTGACACAACATTTCTACCTAAAGTAGAAAACTCGTCAATTCTAATGTTCTCCGTTTCACCATACCCCAAAACCGCAAACGCCCGCTCATAACCACATTCACCTAAAACTTTTGTAACTAACTCTGTGCATGGTTCACTAACCCCTCTTACTTGACGTTTAAGCGAAAACGGATTTAACGCCGTCGCAATTACAAGCCTCAACGAATAAAAAAAAGGCATTAACTGCCTTGTAGCTGGTTTTGAACCAAACTTTATCAACGAACCCATCCAAGGATATGCTTCCTCGGAAGCCCAAATAACCGTTCCAAGGGTCTCTACACATTTCGCCACATCCCTTGAAGACAAATGCACATTAACCCCTAAAGCCTCCGCTACATCTATACACCCTGTCTTTGAAGAAAACGATTTTGACCCACTCTTCACCGCGTAAGCACCGGCAGACGCAGCCGTTATAATAGCCGGCGTTGTAATGTTTATAGTAGGTAACGTATCCCCTCCGGTCCCCCCCGCCGTAACCACCGGACTATTGACTTTAAAACAAAAATTAACCGTTTTCGTATGCTCCATAGCCATAGCCACCCCAATCAACTCTTCAACACAGGGTTTTTTTATAGTTAAAGCCCCAAAAAACCCTGTCGCCAACGCAAAACTATCCTGCTCCTCCTCATCCTTATCATTATTAGTTAAAGCTTCAAAAATTCTACAGGCTGCTATCTGTGCTTCTTGCACTGTCAAATCTGCCCTATTGCTTAGCTTACCAAAAACTTCACCTATTTTCTTAGAATTTAAGGTTGTCTTCATTTCACTCGCCAAGATTAAGAGCTTTGGAACGTTTCAATGCTCTAACAATCCAGTAAGCTAGAAATGTTGAAGGCACCAGTTGCAATATAATATACACCGGCAAAGCTGCCAGATAAACAACAACAGGCAAACTTAGTACTGTTACCATTACAAAATACACTAAGGGTATGTCAAGTAATGCGCAAACTGAACTTAGAAGTAAAAGTTTGGTGCTAATTTTTGCGTTCGAACGTAGCTTTGAAAACCCTACCGCTACAAGACCTACCGATACAGCAAAAATTAGGTTTACAAAAGGCCAAAGCCAAGATAACGCAGGATTTGTCATTGTGATAAGCCCAATCATTGCCTGAATTTCAGTAGTTATAATTGCCCCCCAAAAACCAAACAAAAGCACAGAGACAAGTATCCATGTGTAAGTGTTTATGTACCCCAATAACTGCAGGTTGCCTCCAGTCATAAAAAGATCTGCTCTTTCAGCTACAAGCGCTATGACCCCTGCTACAACCCCTAGCATTAGAGCCGCTAGGGCATTTCGTAGAGTTGGCAAAGATAGCAACCGACTATGAGATATTCTATTGTTAGCATTCAACGGTCTCAGCTTCCCATATTTGAGTATAAACCCAAAAACACGTACACTTTTATAAGCATTATTAACCAAAAAAGAGTAACCAACCCCCACCTAAACCCACCCAAACCCTAACCCAAACCAAACCACCCCTCAACACACCACCCAACTATTTCACAACCAACCCTCACACATTTAAAAAAACCCCACACCTCATCATAAACAATATCCTCTCCACAAAACCCCTTAACACAAACAACCAAAACAAACACCTAACTACTTAAAAACGAAAAATTAGAGTTCAATACCAAATAAACCTAACCAACGATCTTTTTGAAAACACAACATGGAAAAACAAGCAGATCATTCCGAGTTTTCTTTTTAAAGTTCATACCGTGAAAAATCGTATTGTGAACCGCATTGAGGGGTGACAAAATAAAACAAGTAACCACACTTACTACACTGATGCTCCTGATTTTTTAATTTTTCAATAGTATGCGAACCACATTTGGGACATTTTATATCAAAACTTGTCATTAGCTACCCTTCAATATACTATAAACTGTTTACCTTAAGTTTTGTGCTTTATATTCAACTACCGTGTTAACTCAGGTTTTTGCTTGGAACCTTTTTTTGTCATCTTTTTAGCGTTTTCCGAAAGGGTAAATAACTTGAGTCTAACTAGATATTTTGTACGCAAACTTTTGTTTGTGTCTGACTTTCAGGTGAACTATCAAGGGAAGTGTGAAAATGTTAAAAAAAATTGTAGCTCTAATAATTATTGCGCTTATAGTGTTATCCAGTTTTACTTTATTGTTAATGTTTATGCGAAATGATGCTACCCCTGCCGTAGTGTATGATCCGCTTGATTTTGAGTGGCCTCAACTTAATGGTGATGCTTCTTTTACGCGTTTTTCCTTAGGTCCGGCGCCTTCCACGTCAAATATTGCTTGGCAAACTGACATTGCTGATTTGCATAGTTATCTTACTGCTTTTGACGGTTTTGTTTTTGCGGTGTCTGATAAAACTATAGTTGCTCTTCATTATGACACAGGTGTTGTTGCTTGGCGTAGGGAAATTCCAATGGACAGTAATTGGCCTGTGGCATACAAATTAGATGACACGTATATGTTAGTGGAGAGTTCTTGTCTTGAGACTGCAACAGGAAAAATTCTTTGGACCAGTACCAATTTTTGTGCGGACACGGGTAATTTTAACTCTAATGTGTATGTTCCTGAAGAAAAAATGTTTTATTTAAAAGTTGATTCTTTTGTGGAGGCTTGGGATTTTTCTGATCTTTCAAAACCGCCGACTTTAGTTTGGACTGCCTATGTTCCCGGGGGTGGTAGAGTTGGTTCTGGTGTAACTTATGGTGATGGTAAACTTTTTCCCGGTTCTTTTCAAGATCAACAAATAGCTATTGATGCTAAAACAGGTGAGCTTTTGTGGACTACTTTTACAAAGTCTGCTATGATTTTTTCCGGGTCCTATGCTGATGGCAAGTTTGTTCGGGGGGGTACGGATGATAATACTTTGTATTGTTTTGATGCTAAAACAGGTAAAGTTCTCTGGACTTATATAGCTGATTCTACGGGTTACTTTTGCACAGGCACTGCCATTGGGTATGGTGTAGTGTATGCGCCTAACAAGGACGGTTATATTTATGCTATCAATTTATCTGACGGTAAACTGGTGTGGCGTTATAAAGGTCCCGGAACCATGATTTTTCCCGGAACCCCAACTGTTGCTGACGGCAAAGTGTATGTTACTACCGGTCAAAATGCTAGTTATGGTGATGAATACGGTGAGTCCCAGTTTGCTTGTTTAGATGCTTTCACAGGTGAGGCTATTTGGACTCTACCCATAGAAGCTTATGCGCCAAGAGAATCTGTGGCAATAGCCTATGGTTATCTATATCTTATTCCGGGTGAAGTAACCAAAGCGGTGGATTCTATTTCAGGCAGTGAATATGAGGTAATGGGTCATGTTTTGGCGTTTGCTTCAAATGAAACTATTGCTTTAAACGCTCAAACAAAAACAGCTGCCCTAAAAAGTTCAAGTAACCTTTGGGCATCTGCCTCAAACACAGCTACGTCTGATGAAACGGGTTCTTGGAGCATGTTTCGCCATGACGCAGAACGCTCCTCTATAGGCGAGAGAGGCCCTGAAAATCTAAGCCTAGTTTGGAGCTTTGCAACAAACGGCGCCGTAGTATCCTCCCCTAGCATTGTTGATAACATAGTTTACTTTGGCTCTCAAGATCACAATATTTACGCTGTTAACGCTGAAACAGGAGCTAAAATTTGGTCCTTTAAAACAAACTATACCATAGAATCTTCAGTAGCAGTCACCAACGGCAAAGTCGTCACAGGCGCTGAAGACGGCTACATATATTGCCTTGACGCCTACACGGGCAAACTGTTATGGAAAACCTTTGTTAACGGCAAACAACCCGTAACCTATGGCGCCGCAGTTATGCTTCGCTCATCCCCTGCCATAATCAACAACAGAGTCTACATAGGCTCCTTAGACGGAAACCTCTACACCCTAAACTTTACCGACGGCACAATCCTTTGGAAATATCAAACAGGCGGCTGGATAAAATCCTCCCCAACAATTTCCAACGAAGCCGTCTACATAACCTCCGAAACCCCCAACTCAGGCACCATATACAAACTTGACGCCCAAAACGGCAACCCCCTCTGGAAACAAACCCTCCCCTACGAACACCAATTCACCGGCGGCAACGACATGATAAGCACCCCCACCGTAGCCGACGACAAAGTCTTCACAGCAACAAACCTTAGAACCTACTACTGCCTAAACGCCCAAAACGGCGACATAATCTGGACCTTCACAAACGAAGCCGCAAACGAATTCATAGTATCCTCCCCCATATACATAGACAACAAAGTATACATAGTTGACAAATTTGACATAACCTGCCTAAACGCACAAAACGGCAAAAAAATCTGGAACACCTTCACAGGCGATGAATACTACGTCCCCCCCTCATACGCAAACAACAAACTATACATAGTCACAAGCGAACGCAACCTCTTCATATTCGACGCCACCACAGGCAAAAAAACTGAACGCTACATCCTCCCCTCCGCAAGCTGGTCCTCCCCCACACCCTACAACAACAAACTCTACATAGGAAGCAAAGACTGGAACCTCTACTGCCTAGGAGAATACAACACAAACACCATGCAACTCACCCTACAAACAAGCAAAACCAAACTCAACACCCACGACAACCTAACAATCTCAGGACAACTCACCCCCACACGACCCCACACAGACATATACCTAACAATCACCAAACCCAACGGAAACACCGAAACCATACACCTCAACACCAAAAACAACGGAACATACAACTACACATACACCCCAACAACAGACGGCACACACAAAATAACCGCAACACACAACACCCAAACAACAACCATAACAAGCCAAACACAAACAATCACCACAACCCCCCACACAACAACACACCCCTACATATACGCCACCACATTCACCCTCATAACACTCCTAATAATAACAACAACCCTCCTCATACTAAGAAAAAAACACTAAACTAACTAACTAACTAACAACACACCACCCCCAACCCTCCACCCCCAACCCCCAACAAACACAACAACCAAAACAAACAAAAAAACCCCTACTAAACAAACTCTCACAAACTTATGGTGGGGCTCCCCGGATTTGAACCGGAGTCTATAGAGCCCAAGTCTACAAGCCTAGACCAAGCTAGCCGAGAGCCCCAACAACTTTATGATGACAAGATAATTTCACATGCACAATAAAAACCTATCCAACCCACCCACCAAAAAACAAAACCTAAAACTAAAAAACCCATTTTCTTAAAACACCCGTTTCAAATGTGAAAACACGCTGTTGTTGAAGTGGAACAAAATTATGTCGGTTATAACAGTAAAAAACTGATGATGTGCGTCTGCAGAGTATTTTGATCTCGCAACAAGTATCTGAAACAAAACTGGCCCAATGTTTATAAATGAACGGATGACGGGTTGATGTGATGACAACTGTTTTATGATAAACTTGGCTGTTTGAGACAAAATATTCTTTAAAAAGTATTAAACGAAACAAAATATTACAAATAACTTTTTATGTGTTTGTTGTGCTTGATGTGATTTATGTGAAAACGAAAAGTTTTTAACTTTATACACATTATACAATAATGTTAACCTAGTTTAAAATTCAATCCTATTGAAAGGAGTTAAATATATGCCCGTCGAAATAACCTTGGAATTGAAAGCAACAGCTAATGCAAATAATCCGCCGACGATTAGCGGTGGGTTCAAAATAATCTCCCACTTAAAGGGAATTGAAAGAAACCGAAGCATACCCCAAAAACACACAAGCCACAACAGGTTCAAAATAATCTCCCACTTAAAGGGAATTGAAAGATTTACAAACTATGACCCCATAAGCGAAGCAAAAAACCGGTGGTTCAAAATAATCTCCCACTTAAAGGGAATTGAAAGTTGATACGTTATCAGGGTTAGCAAATGTAAAATTGTAAGGTTCAAAATAATCTCCCACTTAAAGGGAATTGAAAGGTGATATTTATACTATGATTCAGGATGCTGTTAATGATTGTTCAAAATAATCTCCCACTTAAAGGGAATTGAAAGATCCGCCAAATTGCATGGATTTCGTGTCCATGTGTTGGGTTCAAAATAATCTCCCACTTAAAGGGAATTGAAAGTTCAAAACAACGGCGTTGTTATGGGTCACTCGGAACGTTTGGTTCAAAATAATCTCCCACTTAAAGGGAATTGAAAGTTCAGATGCCCGGACACCCCATAGTCTTGTATGCAGTTTGGGTTCAAAATAATCTCCCACTTAAAGGGAATTGAAAGATCGAGCATGGAATAACCCTGCATTCACTAAAATTCATGTGGTTCAAAATAATCTCCCACTTAAAGGGAATTGAAAGAAACGTAAACCCCCAACTAACCTACCCCTAATTATGGAGGTTCAAAATAATCTCCCACTTAAAGGGAATTGAAAGTCAAGAATACGCAGGCTACACCCTACTACCCGAAATGGGTTCAAAATAATCTCCCACTTAAAGGGAATTGAAAGACAATTTCGCCATAAACTTCAACTTTAACAATTGTGAAAGGTTCAAAATAATCTCCCACTTAAAGGGAATTGAAAGATTTAACACGCTTTCGCGTTGTATGTTATAACTATACAGGTTCAAAATAATCTCCCACTTAAAGGGAATTGAAAGACTTTTTAACTGTAGAAGCTATAGACGGCACAGGCCTGGTTCAAAATAATCTCCCACTTAAAGGGAATTGAAAGTGCGCGAAAGTACCGTCGTTTATTTCGCTTAAATAAAGGTTCAAAATAATCTCCCACTTAAAGGGAATTGAAAGATAATTATAGCGCCAACTATTGTGGTTAATGCGCCTACAGGGTTCAAAATAATCTCCCACTTAAAGGGAATTGAAAGATCATGTGCTACCATTTCAAGCGTTAATTTTTGCACCGGGTTCAAAATAATCTCCCACTTAAAGGGAATTGAAAGTCGGGATTATCGCCACCGACGACGTCTCCCGCGTCTATTGGTTCAAAATAATCTCCCACTTAAAGGGAATTGAAAGCATTATCCACGGTTTTTCACCGAGTAACGCGTCTTGAAAGGTTCAAAATAATCTCCCACTTAAAGGGAATTGAAAGAATGACATCGTCCGAAACATGGGCGCGTGGCGATGTAGGGTTCAAAATAATCTCCCACTTAAAGGGAATTGAAAGGTGTCAACAACATGTTTGAAATGGTTATCTATTTTGGCGGTTCAAAATAATCTCCCACTTAAAGGGAATTGAAAGATAAGAGATAATTCTTGAACTCCGAGCAACTCATTTTTTGTGGTTCAAAATAATCTCCCACTTAAAGGGAATTGAAAGAAGAAGTCATGCCCTGCAACCGACAAATTTCCCGGGTTAGGGTTCAAAATAATCTCCCACTTAAAGGGAATTGAAAGATAGCGTGAAGGTTATGCGTCCGATAGAAGAAAAATATCGGTTCAAAATAATCTCCCACTTAAAGGGAATTGAAAGCCAACTAGTAGCGCAGTGCAAGCGATGGCAATGACGGCCAGGTTCAAAATAATCTCCCACTTAAAGGGAATTGAAAGCAAATACAACATCCGATAATACAGTTACGCGGATCAGAGGTTCAAAATAATCTCCCACTTAAAGGGAATTGAAAGAAATTGCGACGTTTGCAATATTTGCGTATGTGATATAGGTTCAAAATAATCTCCCACTTAAAGGGAATTGAAAGATTTAGCACACTTTCACATCGCGCGTTATAACTATACATCAGGTTCAAAATAATCTCCCACTTAAAGGGAATTGAAAGGCGCTACAAACTACAGAACGCGGAGTATCAAACGCGTTAAGGTTCAAAATAATCTCCCACTTAAAGGGAATTGAAAGCTTAAAATTGGTGGTTCTATCGAATCGTTTGCGAACTCGGTTCAAAATAATCTCCCACTTAAAGGGAATTGAAAGACGTAGAAATAACATTTACAGGTTTTGATACGAAGTAGGTTCAAAATAATCTCCCACTTAAAGGGAATTGAAAGGAGTTTGGTATTGTTCAAGGTTCCAATAGTGCAATTACGGTTCAAAATAATCTCCCACTTAAAGGGAATTGAAAGTCCCGTCGTTCCGAGGTCATTCCATACTTGACCTGTTGCAGGTTCAAAATAATCTCCCACTTAAAGGGAATTGAAAGTCATGTGTCGTAGAGTGGTCCAAGCGTCAGAAATAAACGGTTCAAAATAATCTCCCACTTAAAGGGAATTGAAAGGCGAGTGATTTTACTCAGATTAAGCCTACCAAACCAGATGGTTCAAAATAATCTCCCACTTAAAGGGAATTGAAAGTACGTTCTATATCTTCATAGGTAAACTTGTAGCCACACCAGGTTCAAAATAATCTCCCACTTAAAGGGAATTGAAAGTAAAACAGGCAAGCCAAACCATCGGCCTATCCACCGTGGTTCAAAATAATCTCCCACTTATAGGGAATTGAAAGTACATTAACAAACCCGTTTGTGCATCACGCAAAGAAGGGTTCAAAATAATCTCCCACTTATAGGGAATTGAAAGCGAAAGTTTGTAGATGTGGGTAGTGCTGTATAGATTCAAGGTTCAAATGGTCTTCTATTTAGATGGAGTTGAAAGTGTAAATGGTGTGTTTTGATTGTTATGTTTGTGGGTGTTGTGTGTTTGTTGTGTTTTTTTTTGTTTGGTTGTGGAAACCTTTTTCAGCAAAAAATCTGGTATCATAATGTGATGTATATGATTTTGTTGGTTTCGTCAAGTAAGGATGTTGCGAGTTTAAATATTGCTAGTCAGTTTTTACAGCATTGGCTTTTTCAAGAATCTCTTTGTACTTTTCAAAATAATCCTGTATATACTGCTACTTTTAATCAGCGGTCTGTTGTTTTTATTAGGTTATGTGGTGAGTCTGTGGGGGCTCAGGATCTTTCAAGGTTTTTTCCTGGTGTTGAGTTGATAGTTTTTGTTTCGAGGCATAGTAGTCGAAGTGGTGTGCCGGCTTTGACTGTGCATCCGGTTGGGAATTTTGCGGGTGCTGATTTTGGTGGTTTGCCTTGTGTGGTTTCTGTTTCTGCTGCTACTGTTATGAGGGATGTTTTGAGGATGCTTGTGTTTTTTCGGCACAAGTTTGGTTTGTTGGATTATGAGGTGTCTTTTGAGGCTACTCATCATGGGCCGTCTTTGGATGTGCCGACGTTGTTTGTTGAGCTTGGTAGTTCTATGTCTCAGTGGATTGATTCTAAGGCGGCTTTTGTTGTGGCTTGTGCTATAATTTCTGCTATAGAAATTTTTGAGTCTAGGCCTGCTCAGAGGGCGGTTATTGGTGTTGGGGGTACTCATTATTGTGAAAAGTTTACCAAGTTGGCTTTGGAGGGTGGGGTGGTTTTTGGTCATATGATTCCCAAGTATGCTGTTGTGGGTGTGGATGTTTCTGTGCTTAGGCATTGTGTTGAGCGTAGTTTGGAGCAGGTTTCTGAGGTGTTGTTGGATTGGCGGGGTATACGGGGTGAGGATAAGTCTGGTTTGATTGCGGCTTTGGATGGGGCTGGTCTTGTTTATCGTAAAATTTAACTTTGACCTGAAAGTTTAATAATGTAATTGCTGTTAAGGGTTGCATTCTTAAAAGTTACAGTAACCTTTATTATTCCAAGAAGAAATCATGAGTGTGCGGTAAATATGGGTATAAAATCATTCCTGGCACAATGCGCGAGAACTTTAAAGTTGGCAGTGAAACCTGGGCGTGAAGAGCTTTGGCTCTCGATAAAGATTAGTGTCTTAGGTATTGGTGTGGTAGGTTTAATTGGTTTTGCAATAAAGTATATTTCGTTTGCGTTGGGTGGAGTTTAAAAGTAATTGGGAGCTTTTTTTAATGCAGAAAAAAGATGAACAACAACAGCAGCCTGTTAAAATTTTTGTGGTTAAGACAACTACTGGGCAGGAGCGTAATGTTGCACGGTTAATTGCTGCAAAAGTTGAGATGGTTCACATTCCGTTGAAGGCTATTTTGGTGCCTGATGTTTTGAAAGGGTATGTGTTTATTGAGGCTGATGGGCCGCATTTTGTGGAGGAAGCAATTGCAGGTGTTAGGCATGTTCGTTCTCGTATTTCTGGGTTAGTTGGCTTTAATGAAATTGAGCGTTATATTGTGCGTAAACCGGTTATGGCTGATCTTGGTGAAGATGATGTTGTAGAAATTACCGGGGGGCCTTTCAAAGGTATGCGTGCAAAGATTACTCGACTTGACAAGTCTAAAGGTGAAGTTACCCTTGAGCTTCTCGAGGCAACATTTACTTTGCCAATTACAGTACATTCAGACTATGTAAAACTTGTAGAAAAAGCAAAAGCATAAGGTGAAACAAAATGGTAGAAAAAAAAGTTGTAGAATTAATCGTTAGTGGCGGTCAAGCTAATGCGGGTCCTCCACTTGGTCCAGCTCTTGGTCCTTTAGGTGTAAACATTGTAGCTGTTGTAAATAAAATCAACGAGGTTACAAAGGAATATGCTGGAATGAAAGTTCCGGTGAAGGTCAGTGTTGATACTGAATATAAAACCTTTGAAGTGACTGTTGGCACTCCCACTGCGTCGGCATTGATTGTTGCTGAGTTAAAAATTGAGAAAGGTTCAGGTACACCTAGCAGTGTTAAAGTTGGTGACTTGTCCATGGAGCAAATGATACGTATTGCAAAAATTAAGGCTCCTCAATTGTTATCGACAAATACTAAAGATGCTACTAAAGAGTTGCTTGGCACCTGTATAAGTATAGGTGTAACTGTTGAAGGCAAAGATCCACGTGATATACAAAAAGATATTGACGCTGGTACATATGATCAGCTATTTGGTAGCCAATAATGTTAGGCAATACTTTTATAACAGAATTCCAATCCCTCATTGATTCGAGGCTTAAAAATGCCCTTAGATAACAATACAATATTAGAAGCAATAAAACAGGCAAAAGCGCAGTCTGGCGGCAAAAAATTCAACCAGTCCATAGATATGATACTGGACATTCAAGAAATTGACATGAAAGCCCCGGAAGGTAAAATTCAAGAAGTTGTAGAACTTCCAAAACCAACCGGTAAACCAAATAAAGTCTGCATTATTGCTTCTGGCGAGTTTGCGCTCAAAGCGCGCAATGCTCAAGCTGATTTCGTTTTAGAAAAAGCTAATCTTGAAGACTTAGCAGGTAAAAAGAAGGAATTACGCAAATTAGCAACAGATTGTGACATATTTGTTGTTGAAGCATCTTTGATGCCTTTGGTTGGTAAAATATTAGGTCCAGTTTTGGGTCCAAGAGGCAAAATGCCTATTCCAGTTCCACTCAATGCTGATGTAAACGCAATCCTTACAAAAAACCGAAAAACAGTTCTTGTTCGTATGCGTACTCAACCAATTATTCAAGTTTCCTTCGGCACTGAACAAATGACTGACGAAGAGCTTGTTGAAAACGCTCAAGCTATCCTTCGTGTCTTGGATGTAAAATTGAAACGTGGCCTTAAAAACGTAAAGTACATGTTCATAAAAACATCCATGGGCGAACCTGTTAAAATTAAACCATAAATAACTGAGGAAAATAAACATGCCGTCACAACAAGTGTTACAACAAAAAACGTCTGAAGTAGAAGAAATAGTTGATGTACTAAAAGACTGTAAATCAATCGGTATCGCCAGTTTACAAAAAGTTCGCGCTTCACAGCTACAAGAACTCAAAAAGAGCATGAAAGGTCAAGTTACCTTTAAAGTTCTAAAAAACACCCTAGTAAAACTTGCTCTTGAAGAAATGAAAAAAACCGAACTAGCACCGCTTGAAGAATACCTTGAAGGCCCAAACGTCTTCATGTTCACTGAACTAAACCCCTTCAAATTAGCAATCCTACTTGAAAAAGGCAAAGTAAAAACCTTCGCCAAATCAGGAGACCTAGCTGCAACAGACATAGTTATCCCCGTAAGCAACACCGGACAACCCCCAGGCCCAGTCATCAGCCAACTAAACGCTGTAGGTTTACCAACAAGAATCGAAAACGGCAGCGTATGGGTAAGCAAAGACACCCTAGTCGTTCGCAGAGGCGAACCCATCAATGAACGACTTGCAAGCGTACTATCAAAACTCGGCATAAAAAGCGTAGAATTAGGCATATCCATGCGCGCAGTCTATGACAACGGCCTAATAATAACTGGCAACCAACTCATCGTAGACATCGCAGCCACCAAAAAAAGCGTTGAAACAAGCAACCAAGAAGCATTCGCATTAGCACTTGAAATCGGCTACACAAGCAAAGACACAATAAAACCCTTACTACAAAGAGCACACCAAAAAGCAGTAGCACTATCAGTCAGCGCAACAATCCCAACAAAAGAAACCATCGGCGACCTCATCCGCAAAGCCAACGCAGAAATGACCAGCCTAAACAAAGCCGTCGAAAAAACCACCCCAAAAAACTAACCTTCCCTTTTTCCAACTAAACTTTTACTCAAAATTTTCCACCCACATACACTTCCTTTAAAATACATTATTGACATACTCTTGGCACTCTAACATCTCCAACCTATATGAATAGTATTTAAAATCACAATTTGTTGTATACTATCCAGAATTTTGATAAATTAAACGTACAAAAAAACAAATAAATTATCAATACTGAAATAACGCGACTTCTAATAACACCGCAAAGAATAATAACAATATACACCTTTTAAATTAAAGTGGTACATCCATATGAAGATGAGTATCAAATCTAAATCTGATGCACATTACCTTTTTAGTAAAAAAACTTTAGCGTTTATTTCTTTGCTTTTTGTTATAACACTATTTTCTTCTCCGCTTATCCTTGGGGCTAATGGATATGTGCCTCCTCCTCAGGTTGTTGTTAAAAGTGAGGCTGAACTTAGAAATGCTATCAGTACAGCCTCAGAGGATAAGGTGTACCTAATTGGTATTGAGAAAGACATTTCCTTGAAAAAACCCCTTGAAATTCCTAATGGTAAAATAATTTCGTTGAAGGTATCTGGTGCTCGTTTGGTTGGGAGTGATGGCATGGACGCTGTCATCATTAAGAACGGTGGGATATTGACGGTTTTGGGTAGTCTTACTATAACTCATGCAAAGAGTGCTAGTGGTCGTGGGGTGTATGTTGAGCGTGGTGGTGAATTTAATTTTTATGGGGGTGAGATTTCGGGTAACAGCGCTACAAAGGGTGGGGGTGTGTATAATGAGGGCACCTTTACCATGTTTTGGGATGGTTCTGCTGGTGATACTGAAATTTGTGGTAATACTGCTACAGAGGGTGGGGGTGGAGTGTATAATGTTGGAACTTTTGAAATGGTTGGGGGTAGGATTCGTGGGAATAGTTGTGTTGGGCAGGGGGGTTTTGTTGGTGTTGGTGGGGGCGTATACAATGAGGGTACTTTTGAGATGAGTGGTTATGGGGAGTTTGAGGAACGTTTGGGTAGTGTAATTTCAGGTAATACCGCTACGAAGGGTGGGGGTGTGTATAATGTTGGTGTTTTTACTCAAAAGGGGGTTAGTAAAATTTTTGACAACACTGCCACTGTTGAGGGTAGGGATGTGTACAATCTTGATGTTTTTAAGGGACATGATGATGGTGATGTAGATATTTTTTCGGACATGACTACGAATGGCGAGGATAAGACTGTATCTATCAAGGATAAAGATGGGAGTCAGTTTTACCTTTTAACCATTATTGGGCTGATTGTTATTGCTGGTGTTGTTGGCGTGTTTTTGTTTTTTTATCGTGTAAGGAGGCGAAATTCGTTGATGGTGAAGAGTTTGGGTGATTCTGTTGGGGAGGTTACGTAAGTTGTGTTGGTTTTTTAGTAAAAAAGTTTTAGTTTTTGTTTCTTTGTTGTTTCTTGTAGTTGTGCTATTTGTGGCTTCTTTTGTTTCTGTGGTTAATGGTGCATCATCTGGGGTGTCTGATGTTGTGGTTGGTGATGAGGTGGGGCTTTTAAATGCTGTTGGGGTAGCTCCAAATAAAGTGTCTTATGTTATTGGTCTTAGTGGTGATATTGTTCTTAGGGATTCTCTTGAAATTCCCAAGGGCAAAAACATTGTTTTGGTAGTCTCTGAGGGTGTTTTGTCCGGTTTTGCTTGTTTGGTTGGGGGTGATGGGGTGGATACTATTGTTGTTAAGGGTGTGGGACATTGACGCTTAAAGAGAATGTTGTTGTCACTCATGAGCAAGGTGTTAGTGGCAGGGGCGTGCATGTTGAGAGTAAAGGTACACTTGTTTTAGCAGGTGGTAACATTTCGGGTAACACAATTAATGATGATGGTGGTGGAGTGCTTAATCATGGTACTTTTAGAATGTTTGACGGTGTGATTTCTAATAATAGTGCTTCTAATAGTTGGGGTGGTGGGGTATGTGCTGGTAGTAGGGCGACTTTTGTTATGTCGGGTGGGGAAATTTCGAATAACACAGCTAATATGGGGGGTGGCGTGTTTTACATTGAGGGTGATGGGGGCGTTTTTAATAGGTTGGGCGGGGAAATTTTTGGAAACACTGCTACAGTTTCTTCTTCCGGTGGTGATGTAGATGGTGTGTGTATTACTCCTTATTATTTTCAAATTTTCATGTTCCGCCTTTTGTATATTGTAATTGTTATGGTTGTCGTGGTTGTTGGTTTGTTTTTTTATCGTTCAAGGAGGCGGAAGCGTTTGGTGGTGAAAGAGTTGGTTGATTTTAATGATGTGGTTTAAACGGTTGCTGATTTTTTTTGGTGAATTAAAACTTTTTTTATTTTCTGAATTTGGCTGCTCGGTTGGCAATTAATGTGGCAATGGCTCCAGCGGCTACGCCGGAGTCAATGTTTACAACTGCTATTCCAAGTGAGCATGATTGTATCATAGCCATAAGAGTGCTTATGCCTTTTTCGCCAAAGCCATAACTGTTAGATGTTGGAACTGCAATAACTGGCACGTTAACCATGCCTGCAATAACCGATGGTAAGGCTCCTTCTCTGCCTGCAACTACTACAATGACGTCAACATCTTTTATTATTAAATCTTTAAGTGGTTCAAGTATTCGATGAATTCCCGCTACTCCTAAATCGTATGCAGTGTATACGGTGCAGCCCATTTCTTCTGCGATGATTTTTGCCTCTTCAGCCACAGAAATATCTGATGTCCCCGCGGTGAGTAATCCAATTTTGCCCCCTGAAGCTGCAATGGTGTAATTTTTGTTTTTAATGCTTACCATTTTAGCTTTCTGGTTAACTTGACAAACAGCATCTACCGGCACAGCAGCCTTTAAAGCTTCAATATGTTGCGGTGTGCATCTGCTTATTATTGCCCTGCCACTTGTTTGAAACATTTTCAGGGCTATTTCTACAGTATCTGCTATAGTCTTATTTTCTGCCAAAATAATCTCTGGTACACCCTTACGATGTTCCCGATTACAGTCAATTTTAGCCATACCCTCAAGCTCAGCAATAGCCTGTAAACGAACAAGCTTTTCTGCTTCTTCAACAGTTAACTCTAAACAAGCCGTTTTCTCCAAAATTTCCTTAAGCGTAAACATCTAATCTTCTTAATGCTCAAGAACCACAATCAATATATTATTTTTGCCTTCTTAACATATTACTAGGTGAAACTTGTGGCTAACCTCTCCTCTTCTTCTTACTCCATAGTAATTATTGACTGCCAAACCGCTGGTATAGCTGGAGACATGATTTTAGGCGCCCTCTTAGACTTAGGCGCAGACGCCGCCAAAGTTACATGCGCAATTAAACGTCTTGAATCCCCAAATGGATACTCAAATATCAACGTAGACATAAACCCTGTGATAACAAACGGCTTCAAAGCAACCAAAGTCTCCATCACAGCCAATAATGAACAAACACCTAAAAATGGCAAACAATTAATTGAACTTGTCGAAAAAACCCTCCAACACCTAAACATTTCACCTAAAGCCAAACAATTCGCCTCAAATACCATTTACTCCCTTGTAACTACCGAGGCCAATTTACACGGCAGCCCTCTACTTGACCTACACTTACATGAAATTGGTTTGGTAGATACAGCTGCCGAAATCATTGGATCTGCCGTTGCAATGGATGACCTTGGATTTTTCAACGCAAAAATATACACAACTCCCGTAGCAGTCGGAGGCGGTTTATTCAAATTCTCCCATGGCCTAACCTCAAGCCCCTCACCTGCAACATTAGCCCTATTTCAATCAAAAAATTTCCCCATAAAAGGTGGCCCCATAGAAGCCGAACTTGCAACCCCTACAGGTGCTGCTATACTTGTCAATTTACCCTCTGAAACCACCTCGTTTTACCCTGAAATGATTCCCCTTAAAGTGGGCTATGGCACAGGCGACAAAAAATTCCCTGAAATTCCCAATATTCTCCGAATAACCATAGGTAAACCTCTGACAACCAATTTAATAAGTGAACAAATAGCTGTTTTAGAAACTAATATTGATGACGTTTCAGGTGAAATTGTTGGATATGTAGTTGACCGCCTATTCTTAGAGGGCGCAAAAGACGTAACTGTCATACCAACATTTACCAAAAAGAATCGACCCGCCCAAATGATCAAAGTTATAACCCACCAAAAAGACGTCCAACACCTAACTGAAGTGTTAATTGAAGAAACAGGAACTTTAGGCGTAAGAGTACACTACTGTGCAAGACACATAGTTATACGCGATGTCTTCTCAATTAACTTTACAATAGCCGGACAAGCGGAAACTGTGACAATTAAATGTTCAAAAAACAGTAAAGGCGAAATAATTCGTTTAAAACCTGAATTTGAAGATTTGAAACGTTTAGCTGAAAAAACCCGTATGCCTCTAAGAGAACTCTCAGAATTAGCTACACTAAAAGCCAAAGAAGCTTTACGACAAAGTGTTTAGTATGGCAATAAACCCTCAAAAGCTTGACTTTCTTAAATGCTACCTTGCAGAGGTGGGTAAAGAAGGTGTAGTTATTGCCTTCTCAGGTGGTGTAGACAGCTCCACTTTAGCTGCTATAAGTCATATGGTTTTGGGCCAGAAAGCTGTAGCGGCAATTGTGCAATCTCCAATTTATACAACAGAAGAATTGCATGATGCAAAAAAAATTGCTGCAGAAATAGGTATAAACCTCTATGTCCTGCAAACTGATGAGTTATCAAATCCAAACTTTACTGCTAATCCTGAAAACAGGTGTTATTACTGCAAAAAAGATTTACTTACACGCCTAAAGCACTTAGCTAATCAGTTAGGTTTTAAGGCAATTTTTGAAGGCACAAATTATAGTGACCTTAGTGATCATCGACCAGGTTTTAAGGCAGTACAGGAGATCTCTGATGTGTTTAATCCTTGGGTGACAAGCAAGTTTTGTAAAGACGAAATTAGGTTATTAGCTAAACATTTAGGTCTTAGTATTTATGACAAGCCTTCCCGTGCTTGTCTTGCATCAAGAATTCCTTTTAACCAAAAAATTACTCAAGAAAAATTAACTCGCATTGGTGATGCTGAACAGGTGGTGAGGGTGATTTCAGGTGTAAAGCAGGTTCGTGTAAGAGATCACGATGGGTTGGCTAGGATAGAAGTTTCAAAGGCAGAGTTTTCTCTTCTCTGTAGTATAGCTGTTTGGGGTCAAATTTCGGATGCTCTTTTAAAGTTGGGTTTTAACTATGTGACTTTGGATTTGCAGGGTTACCAGTCAGGGAGTATGCTTAAAACGCTTAAAGATTAGGTGGTGGGGTAGTGGTGGTTTGTTTAATTGTTTTTCTATAGTTGTGATAGTGTGTTTTTGGGTTTTTATTTGGTGTGTGTTGTTTTTGTATGGTTGTTGTGGGGGTGGGGTTGTGTAGGTTGTTAATGTGTGGCGGGGGGCGATTGTTGTGTGTTTGTTGTGAGTTTTTTTGTGTGTGAAAGAATGGTGGAGAATAGTTTGTAGATGCAGATTTTTGATTGTTTATGTTGTTAAAATATGTTGATGTAGTGAAAATTTAATGTTTTTAAGGCAGTGTGTGTATTGGTTTGTTGTCTGTTGTTGTGGTGGTTTTTTGAGGGGGTTTTTCCCTCGAAAAAGGGGGTTTTGACAGTATTTATTGTCCTTAAAGCGTAACGTTTATATTTGATATTGTGCCTTCTGATAGAATTCAGCTATAATTGCGCCCCGCAATTTAATCACATGGCGGCGGCTCAACCCCTACCGAAACGGCGATTGCCTTGCAGGAATGACGGAGTTGGCCTCCAGTTGCGGGGACATGTATGTGGACCTGATAGAATTGCTCATGTTAGGTCTGAATTGGGCTTTAACGTATAGAGTGGAATGTTTCTCCCTCCAAATCCAGTTAAGCAAAATAATGCGAGAGAGAAT
>WQYG01000019.1 GCA_009781395.1 Candidatus Bathycorpusculum sp.
CCATAAGTAGCATACAAGCTTTGAAGTGGGGTTTTTCATTACTGTTTGAGCTGTTTAGGCATCCAAAAAATACTGAATCTATCATGCCTTAACGATAGAAATACCTGATACTGACCCGAAAAAATTTACTCCACAACTTGTGTATGTGACTTATGGACACATGGAAAAAAAATAAGGTAACAAAAAATGGCAGATGATTTTGCCGTGTTTATTTATTTGTTGTCCGTCAAATGTGTTGCCAGTGAGTGAGTTAGCTATTTTTTACAGGACAGATGGGTAATATTGTTTCGTTGTTGGTTTCGTTGATAACTTCGGCTATTCCAAGATATACGGCGCTTAAGCCACATATTATGCCTTCTATGCCTACAATTGTGCTAAACCATGCGGGGTTGCCAAGTAATTCTTTTGTTGTTAGCAGGAAGAACAGTATGGCTAAGCTTAGGAATACAAATTGTAGAGCGCGATTAGTTTTAAGTGTTCCAAAGAACATTGCAAAGGTGAAAATGCCCCACATTAAAAAGTATGCAGCCATTGCAATGTTATCAGTAGGCGCTACTGTTCCAAAGAAGGGCATGTTGGGCATAAGAATTAACAGCACAAGAGACCACCAAAAGAAACCATAAGACGAAAACGCCACAGTACCAAACGTGTTGCCTCGACGATACTCCATAGCACCTACAATTATTTGTGCCAAACCACCAAAAGCTATACCCATTGCAAGTATCATACTGTTTAGAGAAAATAAGCCTGCATTATGTAAATTCAAAAGAACCGTTGTTAAACCAAAAGCCAATAAACCTAAAGGCGCAGGATTTGCTAATTTATAGTTACTCATTTTTCCACTTTAGACTGATGATAAAAAAGAAGAGTCAAAAGAAAGTTTTTAACTCTTTCTACAACATTCAACACTTTCCTCTTAAACCCAAACACATCATCAACAGCCAAGCTCTGCACTAAAAGCCTTGCCAATATTTTTGCACCACTTTTCTATGGTGTCTGCTATATGACTCAAACAACATCGTCACACAAGATAACAAGGCATACAACCGTAGATTAGCAATAAACCTGCAAATACGCTAACGTCACCATCTATGCAAGCAAATCATATCTGAAAAAGCATCAACACCACCTAAACTCTGAAAATTATAGTGTAGAGTTAGATAATAATGCAGTAAAGTAACGTTTAATAGCTTAAATCTATCAACATCAGTATAAGAGATAAAATACAGGAGTATGAATAGTAAATGCCTGCGTTACATCGTCTTCTTTATAATCGGAAAACTTTGATTTTTGTTGTTTTACTATTCATGGCAACGTTAGTTTTTTCTTGTTTTGTCGTTACTTTTAATGTCATTTCTCCATTTGCATCAGGAACTTCGGATAAAAATGTTAGTACTGAAACGGAACTTAGAGAGGCAATTAACAATGTATCAACTAAAAAAGCATACACCATAGCTTTAAACAATGACATCACCCTAACAGACTCTACACTTAACATTCCAGCCAACAAACACATCAGACTCACAAGCAACAAAGCAGAAGGCCACTACAAACTAATAGGTACTGCACATTGGCAGTCGCCGGTCATGGTTGTAGAGTCTAGTGTGAGCACTATTACTGTTAATGGCGATGGTATATTAGAGCTTGACGACATATGTATAACTCATACACATAATGCTTCTTTGGGTTATGTAGTATCTGTTAATGAGAATGGTCAACTTATCATGCATAAGGGTTTAATCTCAAGCAACATTGGCGGCATATACAACGGCGGTATTTTTTTAATGCATAATGGAGAGATTTCTGGCAACACTGCCATAAATGGTGGGGGCGTATTTAATAGGGGGGTATTTAGAATGTTTGGAGGGGAAATTGCCGGCAATAGTGCGGGAAATAATGGCGGTGGCGTATACAACGAGGCTGGAGGCACCTTTGAAATGTCTGGGGGCAAAATTTTTGGTAATACCGCAGCCACAGGAGGAGGAATAATTAACTATGGTGGCGTCATTTTTATAGATTACACGTTTACAGGAACGTATACAAAAGAGATTTCAGGGTATGATCAACATGAGGGTAGTTTTACTTTATCGGGTGGTGTAATCGCGGGTAATACAGCATGGCGAGGGGGTGGCGTTGGTAATTGTGGTGTTTTTATCATGAATGGGGGTGTGATTTCGGACAACACTGGTATAGGGAGTGGTGGCGGTGTAGATAACGGGTGTGCTAGTTCTAGTTTTGTGGGTAATTTTGAAATGTCTGGGGGTGAAATTTATGGTAATACTGCTGAGAAGGGTGGTGGGGTGTATAATTTTTTTAATAGTTTATTTAGTTTGACGGGTAGTGGGGTGATTTCGGGCAATACCGCTAAATGGGGTGGTGGGGGTGTGTGTATTGATAACGATTTTGATATGAGTGGGGGTGTGATTTCGGACAACACTGCTCAAATGGGTGGGGGTGTGTATGTTGGAAATGGCGTTTTTAAGTTGTCGGGGGGCAAAATTTCGGGTAATGTAGCTTCAAGTAGTAATGATGTGTATGTTGGAAATGGCGTTTTTGAGCAGACGGGGGGCAAAATTTCGGGTAATGTAGCGGGTTATTTGGGTGTTATTGTTGTAACTGTTTGTATTGTCATTGTATGTTTATTTTTGTATTTCAAAAAAAGGAAAAAGAAAGTTTTAAGTGAGATAACCTCAAATATCAAGTGTAGTTAACATTTTTCAATACTTTTCTTTTAATCTTGGAGGATGTTTCAAGTTTGTGTGTTAAAAGCTATTTTTGTTTTTTGTAACGTTTTTCGGAGGGTATTTTCGATAAGGGTTTCAATACTCATAAGATAACAAAAAGGAATAGTTACTATTGTAGAAGTTGTTGTGGTTAAGTTTTGTGTTGTTTGTGTAATTTAGAGTTAATTTTTTATTAAGCGAAGTTATTGTTGATGTTGTGAGGTAGTTTGTTTGGAAGGCAGTCTTAGGGTGCAGTTAGCGGGTTTATCTCTTGATTATCCGGGTATTTTGGCGTCGGGGGTTTTAGGTTATTCTGCTGAGTCTATGCAGAGGGTAATAGAGGGGGGTGCTGGGGCTGTGGTAACAAAATCTGTGGGTTTGCATCCTAGAGATGGTTATGTTAATCCTACGGTGGTTCAGGTAAAGAGTGGGTTGATTAATGCTATGGGGTTGCCTAATCCGGGGATAGAGGGGTATGTTGGAGAGATTAAGCATGTAAAGGGGTTAATTTGTCAGCCGTTGATTGTAAGTGTGTTTGGTTATTCGTCGGAGGAGTATGCGGTTGTGGCAAAAAAGGCGGCGGAGGCGGGTGCGGATGCTTTGGAGTTAAATGTTTCTTGTCCGCATGTTAAGCAAACGGGTTCAGAGATTGGACAAAATCCTAATCTTTTATCTGAAGTAGTGAGATCTGTAAAAGATGTAGTAAAAGTTCCTGTGTTTGTCAAGCTTTCGCCTAATGTAACAGATATTGTGCGTTTAGCAGAGGCAGCTGTAAATGCAGGGGCAGATGCGTTAACGGCTGTTAACACTCTTAGAGCAATTGCAATTGATGTTGAAACTACAAAACCAATCTTAAGTAACATAAAAGGCGGTTTGTCAGGTCCAGCAATGAAAAATGTTGCCCTACGTTGTGTTTATGATTTAAGAGAGAAATTGCCTGAGGTTTCAATAATTGGGTGTGGGGGAGTTAGTAATTGGCAGGATGCGGTGGAATTCTTTTTAGCAGGAGCTAATGCTGTGCAAATTGGCACCGCCATAGCTTTTGAAGGTACAAAAGTTTTTCAAACTATAAATCAGGGCATTAAGAATTATTTAGAAAAGAAACAGTTTGGGAGTGTTGAGGAAATTGTCGGATTGTCTCACCGCAGCTAACACCCTGCGAACAACTAAAATAACACAGGTAATAACTGAGAGTCCCTCAGTTAAAACCTACGTCTTTAGGGATATGCAATGTGCCAAAGCTAAACCGGGTCAATTTTTAATGCTTTGGATACCGGGTGTAGATGAGATTCCCTTAAGCATTCTTAACGCCACAGAAGGAGGCGAAATTAGTGTGTCAGTAAAAGCTGTAGGTGATGCAACACAGCATCTGCACCGTATGACAGTTGGAGCAACCATTGGCATACGGGGTCCATTTGGAAACAACTTTACCCAAACCCACGGAAACATATTACTAATAGGCGGAGGAACCGGCACAGCACCTCTGCTATTTTTAGCAAAAACTCTTCTTGAGCAGTCAACTGAAAACATAAAATTAACGTTTATAGTAGGCGCTAGAACCAAAAATGAACTTTTATTTATAGATCAGCTAAACAATGTCTGCCAAAAAGGAAGATTAATCCCCACCACCAACGATGGCACCTATGGACGGCAAGGCGTAGTTACAGAACCCTTAACGGAACTTTTAAATCAAGAACAATTTGATGCCATATACACTTGCGGTCCAGAGGTTATGGTTAAAAAAATTTTTGAAATAACCCAAACACACAAACAACCCCTACAAGCCAGCTTAGAACGCCTAATGCGATGCGGCATAGGCCTATGCGGTAGCTGTGTTATAGGTAAATACCGAGTTTGTAAAGACGGCCCCATATTCAACAACACTCAGCTAGACGAAATCAAAAACGAATTAGGCATCTCAAAATTAAGCCTCAATGGCAGCAAAACACCCCTATAACCTCACCACATAAAAACTTGTCCTGACCTCAAAAGAATGTTTACAGAAACTAGGTAGGAATACCCCCTTGGGATTATTTGGTCTGTTAGTTAGGGGAGGTTATAGTTGTAGACGTCTTTGTTAAGATCCGCTGTGTTGCCAGAAATTTCTCCGCCAGACACATTAAATGCACCCCAGTTATGGTACACACCACCAGCATTCATAGCAGTGTTGCCTGAAATCACACCCCCATACATCTCAAAACTACCTCCATTAAGATACACTCCACCCCCACAAGAATCAGCCATGTTACCCGAAATAATACCACCAGACATACTAATGCTACCCCAATTATATATGCCACCACCACCAGGACCATGACTATTAACGCGATATGGATATACAGCTATGTTGCCAGAAATTGTTCCGCCAAACATGTTAAATGTACCACTATTGCACACGCCACCACCAGATGAACCTATGTTACCCGAAATCACACCACCAAACATCTCAAAAATACCAGCATTAGACACACCACCACCAATACCACCATTATATCTATCAGTAGCAACGTTATTGTTGGAAATTTCACCATCATACAGTATAAGGGTAGCACCAGTACCAACCCCTACTCCGCTACCATAAACACCATTTTCATGAGTAACAATAATGCCGTCAAGCCGTAACACCCCACCACCCTCAACACCAAGAACAGCATTATCCGCAGGACCAAGCAATCTAAAAAATTCAGCGCCACCATTACTCTTCAAGGTAATATCCTTACCAACTGGAATTATAAGGGTGCCTATGAGGGCAATATCGCGGTCAAGGATAATAGTAGCAGACTCACCAAATTTCACATCATCAATAGCCCGCCTAAGCTCAACCTCACTTTTAACATGAATAGACCCACCCGTATTATCCACCACTAACACATAAACAGCCAAAGATGAAACCAACACAACCACAAGTATCAAAGAAATAACTATCAGAGTTTTATTGTGGGTACCACGTGAACTATGTTTGGACTTAACAGCCATACGCTATAAACACACACCTTACAAAGAAAATAGGCCACTTCAAACACATATATGTTTATGTGATACAACACAAAGCACTATCAAAAACATTAAACTAAGCATGAAAATTTTAAACAAACACAAAAAACAAGCTCAGGATCCTAAGCCCTCCATTTACTTAAATTTAAAAAATCAGAAATACAAAAAAAATAATCAACAAGAGTTAGTTATCAAGTTGATGATGTGCCTGTTTTGTTAGGCTACGTTATGTATATCCTTGCCTATGTTGGCTGTGTTGCCTGAAAACTCGCCGCCTGATCTATTGAATGTGCCATACCAGTTGCATACTCCACCACCCTGATGTGCAGTGTTGTCCGAAACTAGACCCCCCAACATATTAAACTCGCCATAATAAATGAACACTCCACCGCCATCAGTAGCCTTGTTGTTAATAATTACACCATCGTCATACAAATTAAAAGTTGCTTGAGTAGTTATGTATACACCACCACCCCAAACAGCGGTGTTACCCGAAATTTCTCCACCACGCATTTCAAAAACACCTGCATAACTGTATACACCACCACCGCTGCCATCACCATTAGCCACATTATTAGCAATAACACCACCCATCATAACAAAAGTTCCCCCACTAGACACTCCACCACCCGTACCTCCCTCATTCCACCCAGTAGCAAAACCAGTGTTACCAACAATTTCACCCCCGTACATACTAAAATAACCCCAAGGCACATTCACACCACCGCTACAACCAATTGCAGTGTTGTCAGAAATTACACCCCCATACATCTCAAAAACGCCTCCTCTAACAGTTACACCACCTCCACCATTACCCGCCAAGTTGCCAGAAATCTTTCCATCATTCATTATGAGCACCCCACCAGCCTCAACAACTACACCTGCACCATCAGCACCCCCATGAGTTACGGTAATACCATCAAGCGTTAACCGTCCACCACGCTCAACAGTAATAACACTTACCCCAGACACACCAATCAGTTTAAAAAAACCATTTCCACCAGAACTAGTTAACGCAATATCTGCACCCGCTGGAATAACAAGTGTGCCAAGTGAAATATCCTCAGTAAGAGCAATATTAAGTTGTACACCCACCTCAGCATTATTGATGGCGTCTCGAAGTTCATTTGCAGTTTTGACACGTATAAAACCATCATCCATTAAAGGTCGGTAAACAAACAAAGAACAAACCAACACTGCAACTACAAGTATCAAAGAAACAATTACCAAAGATTTACGATGTGAACCAGTTTTAGATTTAACACTCATGCCAAATACCACGTTACAAATATGGGATTAAATAAAAGTAAAGAAGCACATAAATATTTTGCTTTTTTGCAAAGCTGCTTATTTCCAACAAGTTTACAAGATTTTTTATTCATTGATTTTGATGGACATCACTACCAATAGCTGCGGTATTGCCAAAAATTTTTCCACCAGATTTATCAAAAGTTCCATTAAAGTTGTACACGCCTCCACCAGTTGAAGCAGTGTTGCCTGAAATTCTTCCATCACGCAAGTTAAAAACACTATTAGCATGGTGAACATACACACCACCACCATCCATAGAAGCTTTGTTGTTGGCAACCACGCCACCATTTGATATAGTAAATGAACTGTAACTCATGTATACGCCACCACCATACCATGCAGTGTTGTTAGCAATCACACCACCAGACGAACTAAAAGAGACTGCTCGTACGTACACACCTCCACCATGATAATGTGCTGTATTGTTAACAATCACACCACCCGCATGTATAACAAAACGGCTAAAAGAATTAGAAGCCCCCACAACATACACACCCCCACCACTTCTTTTAGCTGTGTTACCCGAAATCACAGCATCACCAAACAAACTAAAAGAACCGGAAGACAAATACACACCACCACCCTCACCATCAGCCATATTGCCAGAAATATCGCCACCATACATACGAAAATCAGAACAAAACACATACACACCACCACCCTCACCATTAGCAACATTGCTATCAATTACACCATTATACATCACAAAAGACCCCTCAGAATTCACATACACACCACCACCAGCAAAAGAGGTATTGTTAGCAATCACACCACCATGTAACTCAAAAAAACCACCAGAATGCACATACACGCCACCACCGCCACCATCATCAGCTGTAACATAATTGTCGGAAATTTCACCACTATTCATGTTAAGCATACCACCACTATTAACAATCACTCCACGGCCAACATCACCACTTTTGTGAGATACAATAACTCCATCAAGCGTCAACCGTCCACCAGCATCAACAATTAGAGTACTCGCACTATTTGCACCAATTAATTTGAAAAAAGCAACATTGTTGTTACTTGTTAGCGCAATATTTTTGCCAGCTGGAATAACAATCGGCGCTGAAAGTTTAATGTTTCTACTAAGGGCGATAATTAGGGGTTCTGTAGCGTTATCAACTGCATTTCTAAAGGAAGTTTCATTACCAACCTTAACAACAGCTTTTAAAGAAGCTTCATCATCAACCGTTTCCTCTTCATCAGAAATCCAGTCAGCTGTAAATGTAACAGACTCACTAGGCATCTCAAAAGCATCACCAAACCAATACGTCTCACCATCAAAACTTGAAACCCATCCGTTGAAAACATAGCTAACCCTTGTAGGTTCAGCCTCCAACACATGCACAACATCACCCACACTATACTCATTAAAATCAACTATCAAATCATCACTATCGCCACCATTAAGAGCGTACGTTACTGAAAAACTGTTAAAAACCATACCAACAATCAAAGAAGAAACCAACACTAACATAAAAGTCACAATCAAAGAAACAACTAACAAAGACCTACGACGTGAACCAACCAAACCAGTCTTGAATTTAACAGTCATAACAGACACTACTACAAATATAAAATAATATAAAAGTAAATAAACATATACACTTATTTTACATCAAATTTTACTTATTTTAAACAATTTTACAAAATACATCATTTTTTGTCAGACTAAACAGCCTCGTAGAGTGTTTATTCAACCACTCCACTGATGGACATCATTACCAACAGCTGCAGTATTATCAAAAATTTCACCTCCAAGCTTATCAAACGTTCCATTATAGGTGTACACACCTCCACCATAACCATTCAGAGCATAGTTATCAGAAATGGTGCCTCCAGACATCATAAAAGAAGAAAACGTGTCTCCAGATAGCACATAAAAACTAACCCAGATGAATGCACCACCGCCAGAAACATTAGCAACATTATTTGAAATCACACCACCAAACATACTAAAAGATCCCGTACAATCCACACCACCACCCGAGTTAGATGCGGCATTGCCAGAAATCACACCACCAAACATACTAAAATCACCAGCATTGGACACCCCACCACCCCTACCGGCAACTGTGTTATCTGAAATTTTGCCACCATACATTTTAAAAGTGCCAGCATTGGACACTCCACCGCCATAACCAGCATCATCACGACTAGCTGTGTTACCCGAAATCACACCACCAATTAACTCAAAGACACCACCCGAGTGCACTTGCACACCACCACCATAAAAAGCGGTGTTACCGGAAATCACACCATCAATCATAATAAGTGCACCACCAGACTCAACAATAACACCATTACCAATAGAATCAGCAACATGAGTTACAATAACACCATCAAGCGTTAACCGCCCACCACTCTGAACAGTAATAACACTCCCACCAGTTAAACCAACCAACTTGAAAAAACCAGCTCCACCAACACTTCTCAACGTGATATCTGCACCTGCAGGAATAGTAAGTGCTGATCCAAGCGAAATATCCTCAGTAAGAGCAATACTGAGCTGCACACAAACCTCAACATTATTAACAGCATCCCGAAGCTCAACTGCAGACTTAACACGCACAAAACCATCATCCGCCATTAAAGACTGATAAACAAACAAAGAACAAACCAACAACACTACAACCACAAGCAACAAAGAAACAAGAACCAAAAATTTACGACGTGAACCACGTAACCCAGTCTTAGATTTAACACTCATACCAAACACCACGCTACAAATATAGAACAAAATAAAAACAAAGAAGCACATAAACATTTTGTTTTTTTACAAAATTGCTTATTTTCAATAATTTTACAAGAATTCTATTTCTTGTATAAACTAAATAGTGGGAGAAAAATTATTTAACTATTTTTTGATGGACATCATTGCTGACATCAGCTGTATTGTCAAAAAGTCTTCCACCTGACCTATAAAAAACTCCATTAAAGTTGTACACGCCTCCACCAGTTGAAGCAGTATTACCGTAAATTCTTCCATCACACAAGTTAAAAACACTATTAACATTGTGAACATACACACCACCACCCATAGAAGCAGTATTATTAGCAATCACACCATCATCTGACATAGTAAATGAACCGTAACCCACGTATACACCACCACCGTACCATCCAGTGTTATTAGCAATCACACCACCAGACGAACTAAAAGAGACTGCATGCAAAGACACGCCACCACCATGATAATACGCTGTATTGTTAGCAATCACACCACCGTTATACATAACAAAGTTAGTATAAACAGTAGAAACACCACTAATATACACACCACCACCACTTCGTTTAGCTGTGTTACCGGAAATCACTGCATTCTCATACAAACTAAGAGACCCAAAAGAAAATAAGCACACACCACCACCCTCACCATCAGCCATATTATCAGAAATAACACCACCATACATACTAAAATCAGGATACATACTAACGCCAGAATAACTTACATACACACCACCACCATTACCAATAGCTTTGTTGTTAGCAATCACACCACCATACATCGCAAAAGACCCCGAAGAACACACACCACCACCATGCCTATCAGCTGTATTGTCCGTAATAACACCACCGTGCAACTCAAAAAATCCGTCAGAATCCACAAACACACCACCACCAGTTAAAGCGGTGTTACCCGAAACCTCACCCTCAGACATTATAAGGGTACCACCAGACTCAACAATTAACCCCTGACCAGTGTCACCATACTTATGAGTTACAATAATACCGTCAAGCCTTAACACTCCACCATCATCAACAGTAATAGTACTCACATTATTTGCGCCAATTAGTTTGAAAAACTTGGCATTATTGCTATTACTTGCTAGAGTGATGTCTTTGCTTGCAGGAATAAAAAGTGTTTCTGTAAGAGTAATATCGTTATTGAGTTTAATAATTGTGGGTTCTACAGCATTATTAACAGCCTTTCTAAGCTTTGCCTCATTACTAATCACGTTATCAAGAAACATGTAAACAATCAAAGAAGAAAACAACACTAATACAACAATCACAATCAAAGAAATAACTATCAGAGATCTATACTTGCGTGAAGCATACAAAACATTCTTGAATTTAGCAGTCATGCCACATAGCGCTTTGCGAATATAAGATACAACAGAATTAACCGACCCCTTCACTACAAACAGTTTTCGCCAAGAATTGCGCACCGCAGGCGGACAGATTTTACACATATGACCACCCGACCCCTTCACTACAAACAGTTTTCGCTTCTTTGAACGATAAAAAAGCAAACTACCAACAACAACAAAACAAACAACAGCAACCACCGCAAAGAGTAAAAGATAAAGCTGCACAGCTCCGTTCCCTTCGGGAAACACATCATGACCCTCACCATTTAGAGCGGTATTTGACTTAATAGACCCTGTGTAGCCTTTCTCGTATTTAATAAAAGTGCCAATATTGTACACACCCCCACCCTTCGTAGCAATATTACCAAAGATATGAGCATTGGTCATATAGAAAGCCCCCTCGTTATACACACCACCCCCTACACCAATAGAAGTTTCCGTGTCGGTACACTCATTATAACGAATATCGCCACCACACAGTGAAAAGTTGCCAGCATTATACACACCCCCACCCTCAACAGCACTATTGTTAGAGATGTGACCCCCGAACATAAAGAAATCACCCTCGTTATATACACCCCCACCCTCAACAGCACTATTGCCAAAAATTCCACCATTACTCAATATTGTAAAGTTGCCACCACGCTCAACATACACTCCACGACCACTAGTACCCGCCGCATGAGTTACATCAACGCCAAACCAAAGCGTCAACGACCCCCCAGACTTAACAATAACAGTATCCATACCATCAGCCCCAATCAAAGAAAAACCAGTACCCTCCGCTATCAACATAACAAACTTACCATCAGGAATTTCAAGCGACTTTTCTAATACAATATCCTTCAAAAGTTTAATCCTGTCCAAACGCATGAGACGCGGATCATTAATAGCAGCTCTAAGTTCAACCTCATTTTCAACATCAATAGGAGGTGGCGAATGCCCACTAACCTCAAGAACAAATAGAGAGGAAAACAATAATACCGTCATGAAGAGCAAAGAAATAAACAACAAAGTCTTTTTACTAAAAAGACAACATAAACCATATTTAAAGTTAGATTTAACAGCTACAACCACATAAACCACTGCCTTTGATTGATGGATGCAATTGATACTATCCACATAGTCAAAAGAGTATATATACATATTGTTTTTTTTGCTAATTAACTTATTTTCAACAATTCAACGATTAAATTTAACTTTATACAAAAATACAGCAGATAGTTAACTCCAACCCCCATATTTTTCGGCAACAAATCATTTAAATTTGTTCAGACTTTACTGTAAAAACAAAAATAACTCATTTTTCACCACAATTACGTGAAAAATTCAACAACAACACACCACCAATATTGGTAATAACTATTACGCTGTCACAATTAAATTTTAGTTTTGTTTACATCTAACTGATGCTAGTTGCACTAAAAGTTGATTGTGTCAACGTACTACGCTGAAAATTTTCACATAATTATAACGTAATTTAAGATTATTTTGAATTTTAACTACCTAATGAATGCAAAAAAGTTAACATAACTAGTTATCACACCGGTTATTTCTTATGCGATACATCACCATTTTTTTAAATTTCTCCGTGACTGTTATGTTCTGGACATTTTCATCAGTCAGGTTTATTGTCGCTTATCGAGGAAAAATTAACGAGTTAACACGTGTGCAATTAATAGATATAGCGTTTTTACAAAGCCTCGTATTTACACTGTGGTTTATGGTTGTAGTTGCAATGTATCTAATTCTAATACAAACCTTCAGTTTATTCAGTTAGATGGCATTATTTATCGTAACATAACCAATGCTATATACGCTAGCATTAACAACCATAGTAACTGTGACCTGCTTACCCATTAGATCTACTAACCATAAACGTGTTAAAGCATTGAAGCAACAACACATAGACCAACATAGAGGGAACAGTGAATGATAAGAGTTATTGGTATTAATGGTGCAACCATAAAAGCTAGAATGGCCATGCTAAGTTTAGCCATAGCCCTACACATAACCATCTATTTACCCACCATCAACCAACAAATACAACAACTAAACATAGAATACTCTACATTTACTTTCATTAAATCATATGGCACCATATTCATGGTTCTAATGCTGTACACGTTTTCAATTAATACTTTCTACCGAGCTTATAGACGTAAAAAACTCTCAATATATGCAAGAATAACGGAAGTTACACGTTTTTTCACAATTAACGCTTGCTGGTTAGCTTTTACTTTTATAGTTGGCCTTGTTCTAGCGTTTATATCATTTTATACTGTAGATACTATGGTTAGTTTTGTGTCAGGGTTTATTGATTTTGTTTTCATGCTTTCTTATCCGATATTTTTAGTCTCAAGCGAATTGTTATTTGTGATGGGAGTTTCGATAGGGATGGTTTTTCTTTTGTATGGTTTACGGCGTAGGTATCGGAAAGTTGAAGAGCCAAAATATCATGATGTATCTTTTTCACATGTAGGTTAACGTGTAGTGTTGCGTGTTTGGGTTGCGTTTAAACTTGCCTTTTATTTCCTTGCCCACAAAGTATTGTTGTGGGTGGTGTAGCATCTTGTTTGTATAGCACTGCGTTTAGATTCTTGTTGTTTACGCTTCTGCGTATGTAAGTGTTTGACCAAAGTTGGGTTAGAGTTCTTCTTCGGGTAGGCACATTTTGTGTAGGTAGTCTTTGGCGTATTTTGGGTTGTAGGCTAATAGTTCTTTGCTTCGGAGTAAGCGTCGGTCCATTCGGTCTAGGGCGGTTCTAAAGGTTGGTTCTACGCCCCAGCCTTCGCCTGAGCTTACAAAGGTGCCTTTTTGGGTTCGGAATTGTAGTCTGCAGTGTACTAGGGGTGTTTCGCGTGAGTTGGCTGCTCCATGGGTTTTTATGTATACAAAGAGGGTTCCTGTTTTGAAGGCTTCTTGGTATTTGCGAGTAAAAGAGTCAAATTCATCCATCATAAAGGCTTGTTGATCGTTGGTTATTCTTGTGTCTTTTACGCCGAAGTGAATTGTTAGGTTTGGGGTTGTTGTTTCTAGTTGGGATAGGGGTTCTAGAAAGTCAAGTTTGGTGATTATGCCGACTAGGCGGTCGTTTAGGGTTGCGGCAAGGCAGGATACGTTGTAGTCGCGCATTTTTTTGGCGGCTTCTCGTAGGTTTGCGTTGGCTTCAACAGCTATAACGGGGCTGCTCATTATGCCTCTAGCAGGTATGCTAAAGGTTTCAACTTTTTCACCGGCTTTATCGCCAATAGTTTGGCGTTCGTTAGGTTGGAAAATTCTCTCCAAAATATCGCGTATGCTTATGATTCCTACAACTTTGCCGGCGTCCATAACGGGAACATGGGAGAAGCCGTGTTCTCTAAACAGGTTTAGCACAGCTCCAACAGATCTATGTGCGTCAATAGTGTAGGGGGCACGTGACATAACGCTGCTAACTTTGTTTTTTCCCCATTCTTGGCGTACAGCTGCATTAATAATGTTTTCATCTGTCACAAACCCCAAAAGGTTTTCACCTTCAAAAAGTGGCAGCTGTCTTGTTCCGCTTTCAATCATTAGTTTTGCAATTTTAGAAAGTTCATGCTCAGGAGAAATTTTGGGGGCACGACGCATCAAACTTTTTACCTTAGTTGATGCAGGATCAAGCCTTGACCTTAGAACCCATCGTCTAGCAATTACACCTGTGTATTTACCGTTAGCATCTAAAACAGCTAATACAGGTGGCATTTCAGTTTTGAAAAATTCAAGACACCTAGATAGAGGGTCATTTTCGTTAACTGTACTAACCCCTTGAGTGTAAATGTCTCTTGCAAAATTTTGTGACGACATAAAAGAACCTCATATAATAAGTGTGAAAAGCAGAATTTAAAGGTTACAAACATCAAAATTTACACTGTTCTAAAGCACAATTTCAGCAGGTAACCAAAAAACCATAAACCACTCCGTGATATTTCTTTTAGAGTACAACATGATTAAGCCTAACTCAAATTTGCCCGCTCAAATACGTGTTTCTTTAGGCACGGCCATGCTTTTAGGGTTGCTTAAAGGGGGAAAAATGGAGGTGTTACCTACAACGGCTTATTTGATGACCTATACGGAGGGTAAATGTACTGCTAATTGTAGTTTTTGTTCTCAAGCTAGAGATAGTAAAAGTCGTGCAGATTTGTTGTCAAGGGTTACTTGGCCGAGTTTTCCAACGTTTACTGTAATTGCAGCATTAGATGCGGTTGTTAGAGAGGGAAAAATTAGGCGGGTTTGTATACAGGCTTTAAATGTTCCGGGTGTGTTTTTGCATCTGGAGGCGTTGGTTAGAGAAATTAAGAAGAAGCATGTTCATGAGGATGTTTGTGTTTCGGTATCTTGTCAACCGTTAAATAGTCAGGATATTGTGCTTCTTAAAGATGCGGGGGTTGATCGTGTTGGGATTGCTTTGGATGCTGTTACGGAAACAGTTTTTTGTAAAGTGAAAGGGGTTGCAGCGGGGGGGTTTTATAGTTGGAGGCATGAGCTTGGTTTGCTTGAAGAGGCTGTGGGGATTTTTGGGGCAGGTAAAGTTAGTACGCATTTGATTGTTGGGTTGGGGGAGGTGGAGAGAGATGTGGTGGGTTTGATTCAGTGGTGTGTGGATAGGGGGGTTTTGCCGGCATTGTTTGCGTTTACGCCTATTCAAGGTACAGTGTTGGAGCATGGTTCTCAGCCTAGTGTTGTGTCTTATAGGCGGTTGCAGCTTGCACGGTATTTGCTTGTGCAGGGTGTGTCTCGTTTGGAATGTGTGGGGTTTGATGTAGGGGGGGAAATAGTTTCTTTTGGGGTAGGTTTGGATGTTTTGGAAGGTATTGTTAATGGTGGAGTGCCTTTTCAGACTTCGGGATGTTTGGATTGTAATAGACCGTTTTATAATGAAAAACTTGGGGGGCCTGTGTATAATTATCCGAGGAGTTTGAGTGTAGAAGAGGTGGGGGAAGTAAAGAAGCTGTTAGGTCTTTACTTTAGAAGAGTTTAGGTGTAGGTTTTTTTGTCGGAGGTCATTTTTGGTTTTTGGCGGGTTACTTGTTCTACGAGTCGCCAGAATTCGTCCATGGCGTAGCCTTTTTGTAGTTCTTTCATGAGTTTTTTTACTTGGTAGTAGGTCATTTGGGCTTCTCCTTTGTCTAAGCCTTCGTGTGGACCTTTTATGCGTCTGAAGAGTTCGTCCATTTGTCTTGGGGAGGCGCGTATTCCGGCTTTTTCTAGCATTTCTTGGATTAGGTTTTGACCTGTGTTTCGGCCTATGAAAACGGTGGTTTCTCGTCCAACGATTTCAGGTGGGAAGGGTTCAAAGACTAGGGGGTGGGCCATCATTTCTTCGACGTCTTCTTCGACTTCGTGGGCAAAAATGTTTTCGCCGATTATGGGTTTATGGAATTGGATGGGGAGGGCAAAAGCTTTTTCGGCTGATTGGGAGATTCGGGAGATTTTTCCTAGGTCAATGCCTGTGTCTATGTTGTATAATAGTTCGGTGCTGGTTACAACTTCTTCAAAGGGTGCTATGCCTGCGCGTTCGCCAAATCCGGCTATACATGTGTGGACGTGGGAGGCGCCTTCTTCCATGGCGGCTAAGGCGTTTGCGGTTGCTAGACCAAAGTCGTTGTGGCAGTGAATAGATAGGGGGATTTTCTTTTTTACAGCATCAGGTAGGCCATCGCGTATGTGAGACATTAGATATCGCATAGATAAGGGTCTTATGAAGCCTACAGAGTCGGCAAGTCCAAGTCGGATTGCACCGGCGTCAGCGGCTTGTTGGAATACTTGCAGTATGTCCTCTATAGTGGTTCTTGTACCGTCCATGAGCATAAAGTTTACATTTGCTCCATGGTCTTTACAGTAAGTAATAGAGTCCACTATTCTTTGTAGAGCCTGTTTTTTTGTTATTTTGTATCGATATTGCAGGTTTAACCCGTTAATAGGCGCTTCAAGGGTGACTTCTTTTATGCCGCATTCCAAACAGGCATCAATGCTTTGTTTAATTGGTTCAGCAGAAGCGGTAAGTTTTGCATGCTCAAAGCTTTCGTTGACTATTCTGCTAACAGTACGTTTTATTTCCTCAGAAAGGGCGGGAAAACCAACGTTTATTATAGCTACGCCTGATTCGTCCATTAATTTCGCAAGTTTTACTTGCTCAACATAAGTTAAATAGACTGTTGGTGCCTTAATGCCTTCACGAAACGTTTCATCCCAGATAAATATGCGTTCTGGAAGTTTAGGCGGCAGATTCTTACGTAGTCTATTATAATTAGCAATTAGTCCCTGTGCTTCAAGTTTTTTAAATATGGTCTTTCTCATCCAGACACAACCCAACAAGATAAGTGCTTAAGTTCAATGTTAAATTACTAGTTCCTATATAAAAACAACATTCTATTTCCGTTAATAGCTCCACAAGATTCACGTACCATTATAATTTCTGATTACATTCAACCTTAATAAACCCATACCATACACACCAGAAAGTATCATCCCAAAAACTATTTCATCATAAGACTTGTTACTGACCACACACCACACACCAATCAAAAACCTTTACAACCACACCCAACCAAACACCAAACACACACAACAAAAAAACCCCACCCAACACAACCCCCACCCACAAATAAACCCCACAAAAAACAAACAAACAAACAAAACCCAACACCCCAAAAACAACCCCAACAACCATCCCCTCTACAACAATCACAACATACCAACCACACCACCATACAAGAAGGCAACAATTAATCAACACCTACACACGCCCCTCAAGGGATTATGTAAGAAAAAATTAAATAATAGAAAATGCTATGTCATATCAATTGTTTAAATTTAAAAAAAATAAACTTTTTAAGCTTAAACAATACGGTTAAACCCGATACCAATAATACAGGTGAAAATAGTGAGTATGGAAATAAAAGACCTTCGTGATGGCGCCAAACGCGTCAATGTCGAAGCAAAAGTTGTAGAAAAAGGCGACGTACGAGAAGTAAAATCAAAATTTGGCGATGCCACTTACAGAATTGTTGACGCTATCGTTGCAGACGAAACAGGCAGCATAAAATTGACATTATGGAATGAGCAAATTGAGCAAGTCAACGTTGGTGACAACATAAAAATTGAAAACGGTTATGTTACAAGCTTTAAAGGCGAAATCCAACTAAACGTTGGCAAATTCGGCAAGCTAACAATCGGTTAAACCGTTACACATTTTAATTTTTTTAAAAAACTTTAATTTTTAACCTATCGCCCTAAAGCTGGAAAATATTTTTTTTATTTGTACATAAATTGGTGGTGGTTAAGAAAATAGTGGGGATAAAAAATTGTGGGCGGTTGTTGTTTAGATTTGTTTTCCGCATTGAGTGCAAAAAGCGGTTCGTGGTGTGAGGGGGGAGCCACAGTGGGGGCAGTATTTGGCTTCCAGATGTAAGGGTGTTGTTGTTGGTTGTGTGATGGGTGGTTGGTTTGGTGTAGTATAGTTGTTTGTTGTTGGCTGTTCGTTAGAAGGTGGGGGATAGTATGTAGTTTGGAGTTGTTGGGGTGGTGTAGTATAGTTGTTTGTTGCTGTGGTGGGGGTTGTTCCTGCTCTGATTGAGCAGAAGGCGGCAGCGGCGATTATAAATGCAATGTATACTAGAACTAGTCCAACAAATAGTACTATTGTTAGGATTGCGCCTATGAGCATCATTGTTCCTGCTACGTTGAATAGGCGTTCGCCTGAACGTTTTGCCAAGTTGCGGAATGTTTCTCTGAAATATAGAGTCATTAGCAGGTTAAAGATGAACACTATTGCCATAAAGGGTAGGAAGTATTGGTTGTTAAAGATGAAGTATTGTATGTCAAACATGCCTGAGCTTGGGTTAAGCATACGAGTTATGAGGTCAGTGACAAAAATGCCTGTGTACCTAATGCTGATGAATTCATTGATACTTAGAATTATTAGACATATTGCACCAAAGACTGCGCCTGTAAACGCGCTTCGGTAAATGTTGCTATCTTTGTAGTGTTCAGCTAAGCCTTTTATGCCGCTAAAGAGAAGAATTACGCCTATAATGCCTAAAATTGGAATGAAACTTAAACACAGTAATATTGAACCGATTGCAGCTAAAATTTTACTTGTTATCAAAGTATCACTCATCATAATTACCAATAAAAAAACACTCATGCTAACATAAAAACCTTACACTAAAATCAACATACGCCCTAACAAAAAACAAATAGCAGATACAACTTAAAAAATGCAAAATAGAGCGATTTAAATTTTAGTCCTGCAACATCATTATTAAACGGGTAAAAAATATGTAATAGCACATATTTTTGTTGTTAAACCTAAAGTCATACTACGCAACAACGAAAATATTTTACCGCATTCAGAGATAAATTTTCAGCGTAGTAACAGACTATTTCCCAAGAACATCCAAAAAGATAGAAAATACTCACCAAATCAGCTAAAAAAACACAGCTACAAATCCAACCTGTCCGCTAACCCCACTCAATCATCTGTAAAAATATTCAATTACTGAATAATTAGAAGTCAGCAACAAATCTTATGGTGAAATAATTTCAGGAATGACACTATTTGAAAATATGAGCAAAATTCAAATTCTTGTGCCCCAACATGGACGTAAGGGTTGAATAGAATGAAAAGAACAACGCTCACTAAAAACTTGAATGAATTAATAGATAGAGTGAAGAACACTTTTTTACCAATAAATATTCAGAGAGTCTTTGTTCACGGCAGTTATTTTAGAGGTGATGAGTTGCCTGGTGATCTAGACATTTTCTTTTGTTATACTGTAAAAGATCAATGGAAAGAATGGCATACAACCATTAAAAGTCTAAATGACCATTACAAAACTTTATCGAGATACCATATTAAAGGTCTGAGTGTTTCAGAAGCAATAATTCAAGTTTCGTCTGAAATTAAAAATTGGAATATTCCTAAAGACTGGCTTACCTGCGTCTCTTGGACAGCTATTTTTCGCTCTTTTCCAGCTGACGCGTTCTGTTGGGAAAAGATATCAAGACGGTTGTTGACAAGAGAGCTAAAAGGAGTTAAACTTCAGAATGTATCAATTAAAAATTGTAGTCACGTATTTGGTAGACTATACCTTTATGCTGAGATGCCCGCTTTTTTGGTGTGGTCCGCAGAGGAACCTGCAAGAGTTGTTTTAACGCCAAATGATGACGAATTTCAAGGATATTTACAGCTTGAGAATAAAATATTGCTAAAAAATCTAAACGACGCACAAATAGAATGTAAATTTGGACGAGCACTTATTGAAAGGATGTTAATGCAGTATCCAAAGGATAAACTAGGCGTTCTTACCCTTCGTGTTTTTAATGATCACAGCATAATTGAGTTTAAAGTTTCGGAAGAACTGTTACGTGAAGAGTTAAGAAAAATTGGTTTGCCTGAAAACTGGGTTTTTGCTACTGGACATAAAAGCATTGACCACAGGTATAAGTTAGCAAAAAATATAGCTGAACAAAAAGATTTTGAGCAAGAGGCTCGCTGTGACATAGTAACAAATAATACAAAGAAAACGATAGTTAGTATACTTAGAGACTGTTTATCAAAAGAGGAAAGTTATGGCCTTAATTGTCGTGTAATGCCCCAGAGGTGTGAGCGTTCTTGTGTGTTAAAAGCTGATGGGACTAACCTTAAGTGTAGTGAAGCAGATTTGGAAAGTGGATTGGTTTCTGTTTCTGTTGAAAAGCCTGACAATATGTTGGAAGAAGAATTTAAAAAACAATGGGCACTTAGAGGTTTTGAAGTGAGCGGAACATCAGAGTACCTGTATGCTGGAAAAACATTTGACGTACGTATGGATTTATCACGTAAGGAAATACGAGAAAGGATAATTAATGAATTGAAGGTACAAAACAAATGAAAGAATTAGTGACTAAAAATAAAGAGATACGAGGGCAGATAAAGTTGCTTAAAACTGAATGCTTTGTTATAGAAAATGTATGTTTTAAAATGTTAGAATTTTTTACAGCCGAACAGAAAAATTCAATTATAAAAGATGCTAAAAACGTTTTAATTCAAGACATTGATGAATCTAAAGTCAAAGAATACTTGTTAAAAAACACTCACCACATTTCGTATTCTATTACAAGTCTAAAGGATGTTGTTGTGCAGTCTTTAGGAGAAAAATAGACATTTGGCGAGAGGTCTTTTTCCAGTAAAGACACATGAATAAACCGTTAATCAGGGTTGATAAAACAAAATATTGTTTAACGTTTATTTTCTTTTACATTAAAATCTTCCTATCAACCCTCAATTTTTCGTTTTAAGTAATAGATGTCAGTTTTTGTGTTTGATTTTTAGTTATTTTTGCAATAGACACCTTTTTACAGCATAACATATTACGATAAAGAATATCGAAGTAATTCTAAAAAGATCTGAAATAGCGTTAATTATAAAAATAATCAAAAAAATGAAGCTTACATACGATAGGTCACTTAATTTTGGGAAATCAAGCACACACATTTTTGTTGTTGAATGTAAAAAGGTTGGGTTGGCTTTCGCTGTGCCCGTGTGGATTTAAAATAGGCCTATTACTGCTAGGAAAGCCATTATTACAGCAGATAGGACCACGGTGCTTATTGCTACTATGAGGCTTTTTGTGTAGGAAAATTCTTGGACAGTGACGGTGTTTGTTTCTTCTTCTTTTGAGGTTTCAGTGTCTAAGAAGTCAGGTTTTTTTATAGGTGGAAGGCCTGAGACTGCTTTTACGGCAAAGGTGACAATTGCAGCTTGTAAAACGTACATGAATATGTTAATCACTGTTGTTAGGGTGGTGTAAGTGTTTGTTGTGGCAACTATGGATTCATAGGCTATTTGTGATGCCGGTGAGGCTCCATTGACAACAGCGTCCGGATAGACTAGTACGCCATAAGGTGGGAAATCGTAGGGGTAGTAAACGGTTTGTAAGGTAAGAGAGCTAAGTAAGGCTATTGCGGCGATTACGACAAGTACCATGAGGGTGAAGCCCATTACGATGAAAAGGGAGCGCCAAACAACATTTGTTGCTTTGTAGCATTTGAAAATTATGTAGGCTATTGCTGCGAGAATAAGCCATTGAAATATTATTTGCATACCTATGGAATACGTTACAAAGCCAAGGAAGGATCCTGTGCCAAAAGCGTTAACTTGTGTTAGGTATTGGCCGCGGAAAAATATGCCTTGTAGTAAAATGTGGATGTGGGAAGGTTCAGAGTATGTTAGGGTAAGTTGTAGGCCTGTTATTTCTGACCAGTTGGGGGTGCCGGTGGTTTGCCATTCAGGGGTTCCTACGGGGATTGTTAGGTTATTCCATTCGTTATAGTTGTTTGTAAGCATTGAGGTTATGTCGCGTGTGAAATAGTTTGAGGTGCCATTTGCAGTGTAAAGTGTTAAGGTGCCGGCTGTTGGTAGAGCGGCATCAGGTGAGCCCGGTTTAAGGCTTAGGTTTAGACTTGTGAAGCCCTCAGGGTCACAGTTTGCAGTGTATCCGAACTGTTCAAGGGTTGCAGATAAACTGTTACCGTTATAGAGAATAAACTGTAAACTATTGTTTCCATAAAAGTTTTGTTCAATATAGTCATCATCATTTATTGTTATAGATGCACCCTGAGGAGTAGTCCAAGGTTTAGCAACTAGGGGAGGAAATAAACTATCAAGCACCGTGTCAGTAATAGCAGGCGCAGTGAAAGCGCTTAACTGGTCAAGGGGAGGCACGGTTTGTTCATAGTGCACTTTTGAGTAATAGCTATAGTAATAAGTGGTTTGTAAGGATATAAAAAGTATAACGATAATTGCAATAGCTAAATATTTAGGGTTTGCAGCAATTCTTTTAAATGTTTTATGAGGAGCGTAAATAACGCCAAAGACATCTTTAATAACCAAAGAGACAACTCCAAGTTTAAAAAACAACTTTCCCATTTATAAGGATACGCAATATTTTTTGAATAAACTAAAAGCAACACAAATATCCATAGACAAAAAGAAAGAAAAACCACTCAAAACTTAAATCTAGCAGACAACAATAACATGAAATAGAGCATAAGGGCGTTATAAGAGGGAAAATAAATTGGCAGACACTGGAGAGGGTAATTGTTATATTTGCGGAGTTAAACTTGGCAAAACTGCTATGAAAAACCACATTTTAAAAACTCACACAAATGTACCTAACGGTGAGACGTGTTATCTGCTTAAAATTGAGGGCGCACAAGATAAAAAATACTGGCTATTTATAGATGTTGCAATAGACAAATCTCTATCAGTGTTAGACTCATTTTTACGTAAAATATGGCTAGAATGCTGCGGGCATTTAAGCGCATTTCACATCAATGGTGGAGACATAGGCAAAAATCGTAAAATTAACAATTTAGCCATAGGCGACAAAATTATTCATGAATATGATTTCGGCTCAACAACTGAAACATTAATCACCGTAATAGACACAACCCAACGCCTAAAACAACGCGACGCAGTACGCCTAATAGCAAGAAATATTCCACCAACCTTTACATGTACAAACTGTGGCAAACCTGCAGAATATATCTGCGCAGAATGCACATACGACACAGAAAACCCGTTTTACTGCGACAATTGCTGCGAAAAACACAATGAAGAACATAGCGCAACATTACCCGTAACTAACTCACCACGCATGGGAGAATGTGGCTACGACGGCACAGAAGACACATGAACCATTTAACCAGACAACTAAAACAACCACCCTACATGAAAAGTTATAGAACGGGTCAATACTTTTTTATTTTTTAAGATACACATACAATAAGTGTCAAGTTGAAAAAGGATGGTTCACCTCATTCGCAGAATTCAAACATCAACTAAAAAAGGAACTTTTAAAAAGATATTTGCTTTTGCCATAATTGTGATTTTATTTTTTTCATCAATTCTCACCATAGAAGCACTACTTTCACCCTCTTCAAATAAACCCAAACCTTCTGAAAATGTTACCGTCTTAACTTTAGCCCTATATCAATCTATAGACTACACAGAAGGAGGCAAAATATACGAGTTTAAATACATGCCAGGAGGTCAAGGAAACCTATTACAAATCTCCACAGACGGACAAACACCAATAAGCTACGCAGCAATACCCGGCGCAACATACAACCCATTTAATCTAAAAATTACAATCTACTCAGCCAACGAAAAAATGCTGGTCTTACACATAGCCCCACCATAAAACAATTAACCACAAACAAACACATTCCAACTACAGACAAAATATGCCGTAAGCGGATAACATTAGAGTTAAAAACAAAGCAGCATAAAGATAAGAGATCATTTTTCACTCTTTTTACGATACACAACTAAGGTAGTTACGTTGAGTGTAACTGTAACTGCAAAAAGCACCAAAGATACATATGCCACAGGATTAGCGGTATCCGTAAGTGCTGCCCAATCTTTTATCCTTACCAAATAATTGCTGTAGAAGAGTTGCATGCACAAAGATGCAGCACAAGCACTTACACTTGCTATGGAAAACACAATCCAGTTTTTGTTCTTAGTCTTATCAACTATTGCAAGATTTATAACGGGAAGCAACCATGCAACAAATCCAAACAAAAGACTGCCTAAATTTAACAAAGTGTACCACAACACATTATCCCCTCAAAATGCAAATGCACTATTATTTTAGACACATATAAATCATATGTTCCCATGCACTACCACCTTATGGACAAAACATATTTTTAATTTTTAGATGCTTATTTAGCTTTTTTGACTTTTTTAGAGGTATTTTAGTTACTGCTTAGCGGGTTATAGGTGTTTTGGTGAAGAGGGTTTTCACTGCGGGTAACAGTGGATGCCCTCGCTTAGTTTCGGTCGAGAGAAAACTACGAATACGAGCATAACACTCAAGACCC
>WQYG01000020.1 GCA_009781395.1 Candidatus Bathycorpusculum sp.
AACCCTCTCCATATTACTTATATAAGTAATATGCATTTGCTATTAAAAGGCTTCTGTTACAAAATCAACCCAGAATCAAACCTAGAATCAAAAACATATTACTTAATTCGGGAAGTTAGGGTTCAAACTGTCTGTACCACAATTCACTGTAAAACTTATTGATAATTCCTATGATGTACCCCCTTACACTACAACTGTTACAAACCAATATACAGGAGAAGAAACAACAACCACCCACCCAGGTTATCGAACAGCAGATAGACAAGTAGAAATTACAATAAAAAATCAACCTTTCACACCCTACAAAAAGGAAGACCGATATGAGGTTAATCTAGTTTACTACGTTCAGGTTAAGGGTCATTTTGGTGACGAACAGAACTGGCGTGGCATAGGTCGTTTTTATCCATCTGATTCTCAATACACTGTTTTGTTGGGCAATGGTGTATCAGGTAACATAGGAACACTTTATATTAATAATTACGGTGTTGGCACGCAGTTAGATTTTAGAGCACAAGCGGTAATTGAGTATTATGAACCACATGAGTATGATACGGGGCCGCCTATGAGTAAGCTTATAGTTGAGGCCTCAAGCGACTGGAGTGGCATACAAACAATAACAATATCAGGTGTAACTGCTTCTCCACCTCATCCTTCACAAACAGCAATTTTCCCACCTATAACATCTGAGGATAATAGTCAACTACAATCGCCAGATCAGACGCAAACATCAGATTCTATATTCACTAATTCTCTATTTACGTTGAGTGTTGGTGTTCTCTTTACAGGTGTTGTTGTAGTGGCGGTACTGGTGGTTCTTAGGCGTCACATAAAAACGCCAACTTGTATTAACACTACAACGAACAGTATCTGAATGTAGCATGCGTACGAACAGAACAGGCGCTTTTTGATGGACATTAATTAAGAAAAAACATTTTTACGCTATGTTTCCACGGGCAAAACAAGCTGTGATGGCGCCGCTATTTGAAATAACGTTCGTTGTAGTGTTAAGTAAAGCAGGAGTTAGAATACTTTAGCACCTGAGAAGTTTGATGATATTTATCGTCGTGTGTTGTGTCATCGTATAAAAGTTAAAAGCGTTCAAATGTGTGAACACGTGATGTTGTTGTAGGGTGTTGGGTTGAATGTTGCGGAAAACTGTGATGTCTTTACAACTTTGTAATATTGATCAAAGCTTGAATCAAGTTTTAAATGTTGAATTGTTGGCGGGCTCGCTGGGATTTGAACCCAGGATTCTCGGCTCCGGAGGCCGATGCCTTGATCCGTGCTAGACTACGAGCCCGTGTTGGTTTTTTTTTGTCTTTGTTATCTGTTTGTTGTGTTGTTGGGTGAAATTACTGGTGTGGGTGGTCAATTAAACGTTTGTGTTATGGTGGCTTTTTGTTGTCATGGTTGTGGTTGGTGTGTTGGTGTTTGTGATGTTTTGGGTTGTTGTTATTGTGGGTTTGTTTTTGGGTGTGTTTATGTGTTTGTACAAACGTTTATTATTACGTTGTGCGATATAACGTGTGACGTAATACGAAAATGTGTGAGATGTTCATAATGGTTGACGATGTATCACAAGGAGCCTTAACAGAAGCAGTTTATTACATCCTGCTATCAATGCTTGAACCTATACATGGTTATGCAGTAATGCAAAATGTTGAAAAATTAACTGGCGGGCGGGTAAGTCTTGGAGCAGGAACATTGTATGGTGCAATTAACACTTTACTGGAAAAAAGATGGATTTGTGCTGTGACTGGTGATAGAGACTCTCGAAAAAAAGAATATGTCATTACTGACTTAGGTCGCAAAATTCTTCAACGAGAACTTGTGCGCATAGAAGAACTACTCACTAATGGTAAAAATAAACTGGAGCGTACAGAATAATAATGAAAACAAAACTTTGGAAAGCATTTTGGGATTATGAAAAAGAAGAAAAATGGCTAAATGAACTATCAGCCAAAGGGCTTGCTATGACTGATTATACTTTTTGTCGCTACACCTTTGAGGACTGCATTCCAGGTGAATATGTTTATCGTATTGAATATTTAGAGCACAGAATTAATCACCCCGAAAGTATCTGATACATCCGTTTTCTAGCAGAAAACGGTGTGGAACACGTTGCTACATACTTTCAATGGGTCTATTTCAGAAAGAAAGCCGCAGACGGTGACTTTAAAATATACAGCGACTTGACTTCCCGAATTAAACATTATAAGAGAATTTCCAGACTTTGGCTTATACTAGGTTGTATGAATTTTTGTATAGGCTTCTCTCTGTTTGGTCAAAACATACACTATTTGGAGAACGGTATTCGATATTGGCTTTCCAACGCTCCCATAGGCGTGCTCAACATTACACTTGGTATTATGCTTCTAAGCCTTTGGTGGTGCTATGCCAAAAGAATAAAACGCCTCAAACGTGAACAAACACTACAAGAATAATAACTCTAAGACCAATAGTTGACTGCCCTTACTTGGTTTATAGACGTAAACAGTAAACGAAAAGAAAAATATTGATAACCCGCAAACACGTGACATCTTCCGGTACACAGGTGCTGTTGTCGATGTTCTGATAGCCTCAAACGCGCATGGAAAACATTTACCTCTTATTTATTCCTCTTCGTTTATTACTTCTTGGTTAATCCACCAAGCCTTCTTTTTCCCTGAACGTTCACCTCCACAGTAGTCAATTACAGATTTACCATGCTTTTTTTTGGAATTGCGTTGAATTTTTTGCAACCTATTTAAAACCAACCAACGATTACATTTAAGATACTCAGCCAGTTCCGGTGTAGTTGCACCTTTATAATGCATTAAATAATCAACAATTTTACGATCCGTTTCATCTACACAGAAACTGTGCGGATTAACTTTACAATGATCAAACGTCAAAAGCTCCAAATCAGCAAGATACCTCCTTACCTGCTCCAACTCACTTTCAAGAGCACTCATCCGCGTCTCTAAAGCTAAAAGTTTGTCAGGTTTAGGCGTCTTCTGCAATTTCTCACTAACAGCTTCACGAATAAAATCACTTCTATCCCCCTCCGGAACACGCAAAACCAACTCCTTGTAAACCTCATCAGAAATCTTTACCGTAACAACCCTACTACTGATACTACTGCTGTTGTTGCTGTTACTCACCTAAATATTCCCTTCACTATAGTAATGAACAGTTTGCCTATTTCATATTTTCCATAACTCTGGCTTACCCTAAAACCATAAAAATGGCCTCTGTTTTTTCACGCGCTGTTTGCTTTTTTCAAATCTTATTTTTCGGTTGTTTCATTTTACTATCTAATGTGATGGTGTTGTTTGTTCTGTTAGTTCTATTAACTCTTGACAACGCTGCTCAACTGCGTCGTGAAGTAAAAGTCGGAGTTGTTCTCCCATAATTTTTTTCTCTTTAAGTATTGTTGTTTTTTTAGTTAACTCTTGATCACCTAAACATCTAAACCAGGCTTCAAAGTCGTCTTTGTTCATGTGGAACTCTATGGCTTTTAGGTCAACTCTGGCTAGTTTGTTTGCGAAATCTTGTAGGCTGTGAGCGTGCATATGAAGAGGCTTATCAGTGTCTACGTAAAAATTGAAGGATTTATCATGTGGTGTATAAGACATTATAGTTCTGGCGGTTTCTTTAGTAGTTGGTTCAATTCCAAGAGCCCTTTTTCCTTCATCCGTTAATACATATAGTTCTTCTTGAGGTGAGTTCACATATCCCCTGCTTGTAAGTTCTGCAAGATGTGACATTTTACTACTACTGTTGGTGGATGAAACCTCTTTGCTGTCCTCCATTATAGTAATCTGCGTGGCTTTCATTGGATTACCCTTCAAAAACATGGTTTCCAATATCTCAAGTGCAACTGGTGATAAACTCATTTGTTATCCTCTATTTTGCGTTAATATAAAACCTGCTAATCAAAGTTACCCTGCCGTTTACCCTTTTTAACAGATTGGTCATAATAGCTAAAGCCAATCGGACTTTACCAGAAAATTCTTAACTTTACATGATGATTAATAAAACATGAACCATGTAGATGACAATGATATGCGTAGTCGAGTTTGTCGTGAAGCCGCTACACTGCTTTATTTCGGTGCCGAAAAAGAGTACAAACAAGCCAAACTTAAAGCGGCCAAAACTTTTGGGAGCCATTTTTTGCCTACTAACACAGAAGTTGCTTTAGCGCTTGATAAAATCGCTGAAGAAAGAGAAGGCCCTGCAAGAAAAGAGCGTCTTCTTGTAATGCGCCAAGAGGCATTCAAAATCATGCAACTCTTAAACACATACTGCCCTTTGCTGATTGGTAGCGTATGGCGTGGTACCGCAAGAATTGGTAGCGACATTGACATATCCCTCTATGCAGACCCACCCGAACAGATTCTTGAACTTTTAAAAAACTCTCACATAAAAGTGCAACATTCCTGCTGGACTCGAGTTAACAAACAAGGTGTGACTTTCTTGTCTTATCATATTTATGCTGAAACTGAAACAAAACTCAGTATAGAAATCGTTGTCCACAATCCCAACGAAACAGGAAAAAAACGGAAATGTGACATATTTGGCGATGAAATCAAAGGCTTAAAAACCAGTGAACTCGAAAAACTGCTCAGAGAAAATGCAACAAAACAATTCCTACCCTAACCCTAACGCTAATTATTCTTTCAAAAAGAACTTAAAGCCCCTCCAATATTATTTGTATTGATGGCTATGGCTATTGATAAGCATTCGCTCAAGAAAATGTTTCCCCACCTCTACAATGAACTTGCAGATGAAGACTCTGAAAACAAAGTCTCTATAGACGCTGTCTGTGACAGTCCCGAAACAGCTGAAAAAACTGTCGAAATCGAAGACGTCACCGAAGAAGAATTTCTCAAACCAACAAAAACAGTTGATAAACTACGTCATTTCAACCCCTCAGCAATAGACTTCATACGCAGATGCGACACCGACAAACAAGCACAAGAAATAATCTCTTACCTGCAAAAAAGAGGCGAATTAACACAACAACAAGCCACAGAGTTAGAATACACACTTAAACAAAAAGGCGTACGAGGATTCGGTTCAAAAAAAGAAGAAAATTATTACTTCCACGAAGGCGGGCTCTAAAAAATAACCTGTTAAACAACCCTAAATGACAACTGCCGGTCCATCAGATTTCTTGAAGTTATATCTTTTCCAAAAGACAAAAATTAGTTGCATACGATTATGTCATCTATAAATAGTTGTGATAATGTTGAAAAACTGCTATTTGAGCTACTCTATTAACATTTGCTGATAAATCCAAAGATTTTTATTTACTTATCACGGATTACACTAATTATGAACTCTACCAATAAGTTTTTGGCGTTATCTCTCATTGTTTTGACATTATCCGGTTTTATAGTGTTTTCAATTGACTCTGTTAATGTATATGCTGCGCCTAAACCTGCGCCTAAGCCGTCTGTTCCACAGTTCACTGTAAAACTTGTAGACAACTCTTATGATGTACCTCCCTCTACTACAACAGACCCCTACACAGGAGTAACTACAACCGAACCAGGTTACCATGTAAATCAAAGAGACATAGAGGTCACAATAAAAAAACAACCGTTCACGATCTATGGGGAAGAGGGTTATATCTTTAGGTTGCGTTATTATGTTGAGGTCAAGGGTCATTTTGGTGATGAATGGACAGCTTATTATGATTATGTTGCTCACTTAAATTCTGATACTGTAGTGACACGTTCTGCAAATGATTATGCTGCTGGTTCTCAATTAGACTTTAGAGTGAAAGCAATAATTAGGGGAACTATGGAAGAGGGCCCTTTTAATATGATTGCACCTGCTGTTGACTCGGAAAGTGGTTGGAGCAAAGTTCAAACAATCACCATATCCAGTAAACCTTCCTCTGCACCCACACAAACAATAACTTTATCGCCTCCTTCTACGACTTCTGATGATGGTAATAGTTACCCGCAATCCTCCAATCAGACACAACCATCCAATGTTGTATTTACTAATCCCTTTTTTCTGTTAGGTATTGGTGTACTCTTTGGTGGTGTTGTCGTAGCTGTGGTGATGATAATTCTTAAAAAACATCTAAAAACCCAAACCTACCCTACTAATGGCTTAACACAAAATAGCCCTCACACTGAACAATCTCTATCCAGTGATGGTTAGTTGTAGTTTTTTGGTACTAATCTTGTGTTTTTGCAAATACGTGTACAAAAAGTATCCAAGGTATCAAAAAATAAGCAATAACTATCATGTTTGTGTGAGGCTTCTTTTAGAACTACGTGTAAAAGCTTTGTAAGGTACCTAAATCCTTTTATTTTACAAATAGAGTTTCAAAAATTAATAGAGGATGATATGTCAAATGGTAAAAATCGTTGTTGACCCGAAATGCAATGGTTGCGAAACATGTGTGAACACGTGCCCTGTATGTGTTTACGAGCTCAAAGACGGTAAAGCCGTTGCAGAAAAGGCAGATGAATGTCTTATCTGTAGAGCATGTGAAGCCCAATGCCCTGAAGGCGCACTTCAAATAATTGAATAAGCGCTCTTCAAAAGCTTCTCGGCAAAATTAGCGTGTAAAAAGTTCTCGCTATTGCGAGTAATCCCTTTTTATCGTTCATTTTTTTTAAATGTGTTTTATCTTCTTGTGTTATTATTGGGTTTTTTGAAAAGATTTGTTATGTATTCATTTACTGTTTGGTTGTTTTTTTGTGCAATTCGCTTAATTGCGTTATTAATGCCTGTGGAGTACTGTACTGCTTTCTTTGGTCTGTTAACAATTGATGTTGGTAAACCTAAATTTGATGCGACTTTACGCAACACCAATTTTCGAATAGACTCTTGCTTCTGATCAAACTTTAACTCAACAGGCAAACTCAACGCATACTTTACTAAGTTAAAACTGCAAAAAGGCAACCGCAACTCTACATCTGTGTGTATGCAGATTTTCTTGTCCCGTTCCAAATTATTCTCATGAATTCTCATTACGTCATTAAACATTGTTTGCCAAACTTTTTTACTTCCCTCTTTGCAGTATTCGTTAACATACCGTTGATAACCACCAAACAATTCGTCTGCACCCTGCCCTGCAAGTAAAACATTAAAACCTGCTTCTTGAGCTTTCTGAGCAGTCCAATAAACCGGTACCCCAATAGCTGTCTTAACTGGATCGGGCTCTTCAATTAAATCCACAATTTGCGGAAGCGTGTTTTCCACATCTGACTCTTTAAACAAATGCACTTGCATAGGCAAATCCAGTTCTTCTGATGCATCAAAAGCAGTTTCCGTTTCCAACTCATTTTCAAGACTAACATGAATTAAATTAACCTTAACACCATATTTATTTGCTATATAAGCAATTAAACTACTATCTAACCCGCCTGAAAAGGCAACTGCAACCTCTCTAAGCCCTGCAACACGCACTTTAATTGCCTGATCCAAAAGCTTCTGCACTTCTAATGCTGCATCATCCATCGAAACCTGTTTAGGTTCAACGTAGGAAAAAGTTTTAATCGGCTTAAACTGAAAACCTGCCTTAGTTAACAAACAAAAGTTACCTGGCGGAAAAGACAGAACTTCATCTATGCCCAGTTGCCAGAGCGTTTTACGATTTGAAGCAAAAGCTGCCACCTCTTTATTTTCACCATAGAACAATGGTTGAACACCAATTGGATCTCTAACAACAGCTAATCCCTCCCCCTCCTCCTCTTCTTTTAACATAAAAAACGAATAGTCCCCCTCCCCAATTTTTTCGATGAAAACTTGTGGTTGCGCTTCACTGTACCTGAGATTTTTGGCTGCTTCTTGCACAAGATCTTCTTTGGTTAATGCTGCTGGTGTATTATAAATTGTGCCCTCAAAAACAACGGTGGCCTTCTCCTCCTCTAATTGCAGAAAACTGTATGCTTTTTTTGCCTCTTTAGTAAAAAAACACCCAACAACTAAGGACGAGTCAATGCCTTGTTTGCTTAATATGTCAGGACTTTTATGAGAAACCACTTTCTTAGAATTGGCAACTGTAAAATTTAACGGCTGCTCAAACCTACTGCCCTTTAAAACATCCATAACGACTGGCAATGCGGGTTTACCTTTCTTGTTAAACACTGCAATAGTTGTTCTCATCTTTTTCTAACACCATAAACATGTCCTAAATAGTATACACACCAATAAAACATTAACTTTAATCTAATAACATCTTACCCAAATACACGATTACCTATTACACATGCTACTATTATTACATTGAACGTTATAGGCATACTTAAGAGCGTTATCGTTTACATGAAACCCTGCAAAACTACTTGAACAGCAGTAACACCAGTAAATTCACCCTCTAAAATAGGGTTTTCTGCTTAAATTCCTGCACTTTATCCACCAAATTTTTCTCCTCTTCCCATTTTTCCTTTTCAACAACTCCGCCAACTTGTTCTTTGATTTTTTTAGCTAAACGTGGACCAATTAAAGGTAAACGGGTTAAGTCTTCAAGTGATGCTAACTTGAGATCTTCAGTTGTTTTGTAGCCTGCATTGTAAATTATTCTACCGCGTGCTCTGCCAATACCTTCTAAATGTATAATGGGTAAAAGTTCTCGTTTTATTCCTTTAGAAACACGCTCTTCAAGTTCGTTCGAAAGGGGCTTTATTTCTTTATCTGCCCCTACAAGTGGTGCTAATTCATGAATTGCATGTAGTAACCATTTTGCGTTTTCTATAACGCGGTACAGGTCTCCTGGTTGGACTCCAAACTTTGTAATAAGTTGATCTTCTGTTGTTTCTTCTATCCAGTTTTTCATAACAATGGCTGTTTTAATCTCGCCTAGAAACTCTTCATACCCCCCACGGTCTTCCCATTCTCTGGGGGGATTAATCAATAATTCCTCTTTGTATTGCTCTAATTGAAGACTTAGTACCTCAACTTCTCGTGCGTAGGGTCGCATAACTGGTCCCATGTCTGGTGTATGAGCAATCATGTGTAACAAACTAAACTCAGTCAAGTAACCTGGTTTTTTGGTGAGTGCCTTACGCATAATTACAGCTGATAAGGGGTCAATGTATAGTTCACTTACTCGTTTACCAAATTTGGTCGCATAAATATCTCGGCGATCTACTGTTATCATTTGCTCATCAAATAGGTACTTGAGAATTTTTACAATAATGCTTTTTATGGCTTTAACATCATATTGATATGCATAGAAGGTTTTTCCAAAAAACTCAAACAACTCCTCCTCTGTATGAGCATAATCTGATGCAATAGTTGCTAGCACATGTCCACGGATTATTTTCTCTACAGCCATTTTCGACCAAATACGCTCAGTTTTAGCCAACACATAACCTTCCATTAAATAGTCTGCTTCATCTTGAGTTTTAGCAATAACTACTGACTCACCAAACTTGTCATATTTCGGTCTACCTGCTCTACCTGCCATCTGTTTATAATCCAACACTGGAATAGGGTAATTACCATATCCCGCTTCAAACCGACGATAATCCTGAATAATTACTGTCCGCGCCGGCAAATTAACACCCCAAGCTAATGTAGGCGTAGCCGTTAAAACTTTGATTTTGCGCTCCTTAAAGGCATCTTCTACAATCTTACGCTGAACACCTGACAAACCTGCATGATGATAAGCAACTCCACAACGAACCATCTCAACTAATTCCTCACTGATCTGAGTTTTCTCCCCTGACTCCTCAATTTTACGCGCCTCTTTTTCCAACAATTCCCGATTTGCTCTCTCCATAGTATGTCTGATAAGAGCAGAACCAGTTTTAGGCATCGCCTTACTCATATGTCCCGCAAGAGTTTTAGCAGCAGAAACAGCATTCCTTCTCGAAGACGCAAAAACCAACGCCTGACCCCCACTTCGCAACGTATCTAAAACAAGATTAACATACGTAACCCGCGTTTCCTCATCTACCCTTCTTGCACTACCATCTTTATACTGAATTTCATCCTGAAGCAAAACCCCCTCCTTTAAATTAATTGGACGCCACTCAGTAACAATATATTTAGAGTTTAACCATCCCGCAATCTCATCCACATTAGTTATAGTCGCACTTAAAGCCAAAATTTGAATGCCCGGATTAACTTGCATAAGCCTTGCCAACACAATCTCCAACGTGGGCCCCCGTGCTGCCTCATTAAGCAAATGCACCTCATCAACAACCACAAGCGAAATACTCTCTATCCATTTCGTGCGATGCCTAAGCAACGAATCCGCTTTCTCATTGGTAGTAACAATTACATCATACCGCTCCATCCAATTATCCGCATCATCAAAATCCCCTGTACTGATGCCCACAGACACTTTTCTACCATCAGCTTTGACTATCTGCGTATACTTTTTGAACTCTTCATATTTTTCACTAGCAAGCGCCCGCAACGGTGAGAGATAAATCACTTTACCCTGTTTTTCCAATACATGTTTCATACTGGCAAGCTCAGCAATCAAAGTTTTCCCTGACGCCGTCGGACTGGCTAACACTATATTCTGCCCCTCCAACAATCCAGCCTGTATGGTATCTGCTTGAGGCGGAAACAATTCCTTAATCCCCAAACCATCAAGAACATCTTTAACAGATTGTGGTATAGCTAATTCGGAAATCTTCACTTTTCAACTCGCCATCAAAACAATTCAAAACTATAACACAGAAGATGGTTATTAGCATTTTTTAACAAACCAACGCAATTTCCACCAAAACCCAACTTACTCTACAAAATTCTTCTCAACCATCAACAACTACAAACACAATAACCTGATACTACTGCTACATCTCACAAACAAAAACGATATTCCTCTTCCTTATACATCCTATAGCGCGCACATAATTTTTCATCTCTTAAACACTAAACTATGACATTATCGTGACAATTATCAATTTGCTGTGGTTAGGTTTTTTTATTTGAACTCAAATATCCCAACGAAAAGTCATCTAACACTTCTATGGCTGGATGTTGTATGGTTGAAAATGTAAAAGAGCTGCTAAAGCTTCATGAGGAAATCACCCGTCAAGTTTACTTAGACAATGAAAATTCAAGCATTGTTCCCCCAGAAGTCGTAGATACAATGCTTCCATACTTCAACAAAATCGCTTATGGAAACCCAACCCTCACTCACAAACCTGGCTGGGAAGCCTTTGAAGTAGTAATGAACAGTTTTCAAAAAATCAGCAAATACATAGGTGCTAAAATTCTCGAAGAAATCACTTTTACTCCTGGCGAATCTGAAGCTAATAATCTTGCAATAATGGGTTCTTGTTTTGCGCAAAAAGAGAAAGGTAAAAAAATCGTAATCTCTGAGATTGAGCCTATCAATGTTTTGCATGCTGTAGAGATGATGCAAAAATTCGGATTCACAGTAACTAAAATTCCAGTCGACCATGAGGGCTTCTTAAACATGGAAAAACTAGGTGAAGCAATCGACAAAGAAACTATTCTTGTAAGTGTCGCAACAGTAAACAATGAATTAGGTACAATTCAAAATATTAAAGAAGCAGTCCAACTGGTCAAAGATAAAAACTCACAAATACTCTTTCACACAGATGCAACCGATGCCTATGGCAGAGTACCTTTCAATGTACAAGACCTTAATGTTGACTTGGCAACAGTTAGCAGTTACAAAATCCAAGGTCCCCGTGGTATAGGTGCTATGTATTTACGTGAAGGAGTTAATCTTGATCGTATAATTGAGGGTCAAATTGGTACGCAAAAACTTTGGCCTGGTATAGAAAATACGCCTTTAATTGTTGGGTTCACAAAAGCTTCCGAGTTGGCGTTTGAAAATTTTGAGGTAAACACTGCAAAAATGCGTTGTTTAAGAGATAAATTAGTTGACGGTATCTTTTCTAAACTAGCTGATTTGCGTTTTAATGGTCCAAAAGGTGAGAAACGTTCTCCAGATAATGCTAACATTAGCTTTTTACGTGCTGAAGGGGAGGCATTAACAATAGAGTTAAGCCTTAGAGGGGTTTATCTTTCAAGTGGTAGTGCGTGTAGTCGAAGACTTCTTCAACCTAGTCATGTTTTGGTTGCTATTGGTCGCAGATTTGAAGAAGCTCATGGTAGTGTTCTCATGAAGACGACACGTTATCTCACAGAAGAGGATATAGGTTACGTTTTGGAGGTAATACCTGAAGCTGTTAATCGTATTAGACGGATAGTTGGTTCGACAGGAGTGGAGTAAAAATATGTCTCGTATACCCTTGCCTTATAATTCAAAAGTTATGGATTTGTTCCGCAACCCAAAAAATCTTGGAAAACTAGAAGATGCTACAATTGTTGCAGTCGCTGGTAATCCTGCGTGTGGTGATATGATAACTTTTTACCTAAAAATCAATCAGCAAACCCAAATTATCGAAAAAGCACAATTTGAGAGCTATGGGTGTGCTGCAAACATTGCGACTTCAAGTATAGTTACTGAAATGATTATGGGCTTAACTCTTGAAGCAACTTGGGCTGATATTACTTGGCAAAAAGTTACCGAGGAAATAGGTGGTTTGCCCAGTGTTAAATTTCACTGTGGTGTCCTTGCTGTTGGTGCGTTGAAACGTGCAATCCGAAAATACTTTAATGATCAGGGCAGTGAACCTGTATGGATGCCTAAAGAAAACACTTTTGAGGAAAAACAAGCTTTAGAAGAGGAAGAACTTGCAAATACATTATCTAAGCGGTTAAAGCCGGAGGAAGAAAAATCACCATAGATTTTCTTCGGATTCGCGACGATTTTCCCATTCTAAAACGTAAAGTAAACAATAATCCCTTTGTCTATTTTGACAATGCTGCAACGTCTCAAAAACCTCGACAAGTAATACAGGCTATGGTTGACTTTTACGAAAACAATAATGCTAATGTGCATCGTGGTGTTCACTCTCTATCTTTGGAAGCTACTGAAATGTATGAACAAAGTCGTGAACGTGTAGCAAATTTTGTCAACGCCAAAGAAGCTTGTGAAATAGTTTTTGTTAGAGGTACAACTGAGGCTATTAATCTTGTAGCTTATTCTTGGGGACTAAATAATCTTCATGAAGATGATGAAGTTCTTGTTTCCCTAATGGAACATCACAGTAACATTGTTCCTTGGGAGATAACGGCAAAAATTTGTGGTTTCAAAATCAACTATGTAAATGTTACCTCAGATGGTATTTTAGATGTTAAAGATTTTGAAAACAAATTGACTGCTAAAACAAAAATTGTCTGTCTAAGTCATGTTTCAAACGTTACAGGTGTGACTAACGATATTAAAACGCTGTCAAAAATCGTTCATGATCATGGGGCAATAATACTTGTAGATGGTGCCCAGTCCGTTCCCCACATGAAAGTAGACGTCCAAGATCTTAACATAGATTTTCTGGTTTTTTCAGGACATAAAATGCTTGGTCCAACTGGAACTGGTGTTTTGTATGGTAAAAAAGAGTTACTGCAAAATATGGTGCCATTTCAGGGTGGTGGCGAGATGATAAAGGATGTGGTTTTTGACTCTGTAAAACAGCAGTGTATCGTTAGTTGGAATGAGCTTCCTTGGAAATTTGAGGCTGGAACACCTAACATTTGTGGTGCAGTAGGTTTAGCTGCGGCCGTAAAATATCTTGAACAAGTTGGAATGGACAACATTTTAGCTCACGAACAGTTTCTCACAAAATATGCCTTAAATGGTATGAAAAATCTAAGCACAGTGTCGTTTTATGGTCCAACGGATTTAAGTAAATGTGGCATAATCCCCTTTAATATCAAAGGTTTGTCGTCACATGATGTTGCCCTTTTATGTGATAGTTATGGCATAGCCATACGAAGCGGATATCACTGTGCTCAACCACTCCATCAAATATTTCAGTTGCAATCTAGCGCACGCGCAAGTTTTTACCTCTACAACACCACAGAAGAAATTGACCGTTTTCTTGAAGTACTAACGGAGCTACAGACCATTTAATGTCATCTGCAGTAGCTGATTATATAGCAAGAATCGAAGGCACCTGTGGGGCTGAAAGCGACATCATTGTAGTCTTAAAATTTGACAAAAAAGACCAAGCCCTCGAAAAAATCCTAAAAAACGCTACATTAAAAAATAAAATCGCCGACATAATCTACGATTTAACCTATGAAAAATACTCTTTTCGATTCTACGCCAGTGGCAAAATCATTTTCAGAGGTATAAAAAACAAACAAATCTTAAACCAAATTCTCGACAATCTATTGCTTTAAATTTTGTTTCTAATAAACAGCCCGATGTTTAAGTTTGATTCTTGTTCGACTTATAAAATTATAAACAGGAATCGCTTTAGGCTTTACAGACTCAGGTAATCGATCTTTAAATTGTTGATGCAAACCCAATTTTACCGCTATTTCTCCCTTCTTTGAAAGAGTTACATAATACCTGTTTAACGGATACCTAACAAACGCATTATTTTCTTTAAACTTATCCAACGACGGATGACTACTACCCTTACCCATTCTTCCATACATTAACCACTTATGATTATTCTTAGCACAAACCTCAACAGCTTTTGCTAACATGACATTATTTACTGCTTTATCCCAATGCTTCTGAAGCGAAAGAATCTGAGTTATAACAACCAAATTATCCCCATAAACCAACTGAATAAACCCTGCCAACTCATCTTCTATATACGCACCTATAACAGTACAATTTTCTGTATTAAAAACCATATCCTTAACACTTTCAAAAGACCTCCCATAATGAGGAAAAGCCCGCTCCTGCCTAATCGACGTTTCATTATAAATCCGCCAAATACCCCCAGCCAACTCGTCTGACGGCTCAACAACATCCACTCTCACCCCACCTTTTTCAGCCTTACGAACCATATTACGCGTTTTTTTACCAACTTTCTCCCACCACTCATCAAACGAATTTACCTGAAGCAACGCAATATTATCTTCAGTTTTCAACCATTTATCTGACGGTGCAAAAGCAGAATGGTTACACCAACTTCTTTCAACGAAAGTGAAAATATCTACATTTCTATCTTTTAATTTATCAAAAAACCTCTCAGAAAGATCCAACTCTTTAATGTATTCAAAATATTCTGAATACCTGCCAATTTTCACAAATCCTCTCTTCCGTAACGTTAATGCTTCCAGTTCACAATCAACCTCTAAAAGTTCTCTTAAAACCTCATAGTACGATCCTCTGTGATTGATTTTACCTCTTTTAAACAACCAATCTGGATGTACATGCAAAACTTTGTTCTCTGCAACATTTTCCAATGCTATTTTAAACGTCTCCTCTGTAGACTTATTATAGCAGACTCTATCAAGGCTAAGCGTCGGAAAATCCCAAAAGTTCTGAAGCGGAAAATCTTCAGGAATAGCCACTCTTGCCTGCCCCAGCTTTCTTCCCCAAATAATTCTGCCCAAAAGCCGTTCAGTTCCATGGATGGTGTAGTATCGCAGTTTTCGACTGGTAAGAGTCTCTAAAACCTCCAATTCCTTATGCGGATCAACAGCTATATGCAGAGCAATTTCATGTCGTTTAGGATCCATCAAATACATCATTTTCTGATCAGGTAGAGTTAGAGGCGTAAAGAACCAGTAAGCCATTACCTCTTGCTGGGTTTCATTTACCATTTTGGCAATGATTTCACTATTCTTCAAATAATCTTTTTTCGGCCGTATTTTAAGTGCAGTACAAATTAGACTTTTGTTTCTCGATGGATAAGCATAGTCAACATCTACCCGTATTTTTATCATGAATACCCGCTAAAATAATGAAAAGTATAGTTTCCATTATAAATAATGTGTACCATAATGCCAAATATACTGATATTTTGCTCTCCTTTTTTTATGTACTACCTTGTGCAATTGTTAAAGTTAATTTTTGGATAGTTTTCGATTGGCTTAATAAGAATAGTGCTGTGATACAAACATGAGGAAACCAAAAAATGGATGCGACAATTTCTAATAACGAACAAGCAGTGGGTAAGAAAATTCTTGTTGTTCATCCATATCTCAACGATATCGGTGGAGCTGAAGAAGTCTTGCTTAAAATTCTTGAGGTATTAATTGAACGAAAACAAGACTGCTATTTACTCGGTGAATTACCATCTGGAAGCATATTTGATAATTTGCCCCTTTCAGACGTTAAACAGTTTCATTATGCTTCTGAAGTAGATTTTAAGCCTAAACGTTTTCAAGCCCATCAGCGTTTACTGTTTCGGCATTCAAAGTTGAAGGGTGAACTGCGTAAAGAAGTGGGTAAAATGGATTTGGAAATTAGTACTCAGGATCCACTGTATTTTATCGGAGCAGGTGAAAAACGTGTTGCATATGTGCATTTCCCAGAAAACTTGACTCGTATGCAAAAACCTAATCTTAAACATCGTTGGCTTTGGAAGTTGTTTTATTGGCCAATTACTTTCCAACTTAAACGACACGTAAAAAAAACTGATTTGATGATGTGTAATAGTTGTTATACTCAAAATGCTATCATGACTTATTGGGGGCGAGACGCCGAAGTGGTTTACCCGCCAGTAGACATCAAAGACTTTAAACCAGCACAGAAGGAGCATTTGGTTATTTCAGTAGGTCGTTTTGTTCCAACAAAAAATTATGAAATGATTATTCAAGTCGCTAGACAATTGTCTAATGTCAAATTTGTTATAGTTGGTCGTAAACGCGTAAATGATTCTTACTATGACAAAATATCTGCGTTAAAACCTGATAATGTGGATTTGAATATTGATGCTACCCGAGCTACAGTTTCTGGTTTACTAGGTAAGGCTAAAGTGTATTTACATGGTATGATTGGTGAACACTTTGGTATAAGTGTGGTTGAAGCAATGGCTGCTGGGTGTATTCCAGTTGTGCATAATAGTGGTGGACCTAAAGAAGCTATGGGTAACTATGGTTTTCTTTACAATAACCCTGAAGAATGTGTCAAAGTCATAGAAGAAGCGTTGAAGCTTAATGTGAATCCAAATGATATTGCTGAGCGAGCAAAAATGTTCAGTGCGGATAATTTCAAGAAAAATTTTGTTACCGCTTTGGAGAAAAATGGTCTTCTCTAAAGATTCGCTATTTTTTGTTTTAGTTGATCAAGTCTTTGTGAGGTTTGCTGTTTAAGTTCTTCTCTGGCTTTGGGGTCTATTTTTGTTACGTTTATAATTTGGAGCGTCTTGATTATATTTTGTTTGTTTTTCCAGTTGTAGAAAGTTGCGTAATGTGGATACATGGTTTTTAGTGTTTTAGTTGCGGTTGTTGCAAGTGGTTTGTTGTGGGCGATTGCTTCCCAAGCTGACATCATTGTAGTGTATTCACGTGTTGTACCTGTAATTATGGCTGAGGCTCCTGATAGTAGATCCTTAAACTCTTGGTTAGAAAGAAACCCTGTAAACTGGACTTTTTCAGATGCGTATTTTTTGAGTTCAGGTGTACGTTTCCAGTTGCCTGTAATATAGAGTTTTAATGATTGTTCAGCTGAATTTGCTGCTTCAATTATCTCTTCAAGTGGTTCGTCTGGCGCAAAGGATGCTGGAAAAACCATATAGTTTTCTTGTTTGTTTATTTTACTTTCTGTGGTGATAAGGTTCCATGGGTCGTAAACCACAATTGTTTTGTTTTTCACATTTTTTGGGATGATGTCCAATTGTGCTTCATTGTGAGCTACTACTATATCTGCTAATGACAACAGTTTTACAAATGGTGCATTTAGAATTAAACCTTTCCAGTTTGTGCTTAACAGAAAACCTGTATGTACATCAGCAATGATTTTGCAGTTGACAAGTTTTTTGAGCAAATATGCCTCTATTAAGAGAAGTCCTTGGGGGAGTTGGAGCAACAGAACTCGAGGTTTTTGACGTATAACGTTGATGAATGTTTTAACTGTTGCTTGGATATAAGGTAAATCATCTTTGAAAAATACTAGTTTTCCATTAAGTGCTTGTGCAAGTAATTCTGAGCGATGCGAGAGCTTTTTCCACGCTATAATTGTGATGCCTGTACGTTTTTGCATTTTAATTTCCTGTCTTATTTTGAAGACTTTGCTCAATATATTTGATCCACATTGGTATGGGTGACTCAAGATTGTTTAGTGTTTTTCTTGTATCGATTTTTTGTGGATTAGCCAAAATTTTTTTTGCTTCAACATTGATGCGCCTATTATTACGGTTAACACGTATTGGGAAACCTTTTTTGTATAGATATTGTGCTTGCACATCCCAGAAATGAAAGTTTATTGTTGGAATTCCATAAAGCGCTGTTTCTCGGCATGCAGTTCCACCGCTACCTACCATCAAATCAATATATGGTATAAGTTGTGCTGTTAAAACTGGTTCTGGCGGAATCCAAACATTAGAAATATTTTCAAGTTTTGCTTTTTCTTCTTCATAACGTGGCAGACAAATAACGGTTCCTAGTTTGGTAAGTTCCTGTAGTAACTTTTCAGAATCTACTTTAACGTTTTTGCAGTAAACTGCTTGATATTCGGCATCCCGGAAAAGAATAATTGGTTTTTTTTGCTTGCCGAGGTCTTTGAAACATTTTGGTTTTTCAAATTCTGTACCTACATACGCTAATTCTTCTAGTCCATCATAATGGATGATTCGCGATTTAGAGATGCCAAACTTGCTCCATGATTTACCAAAACATTTAGGTGCTACCAGATAATTCACCAAGGGGCAAGCCAGTTTAGCGACGGCATGCGCGAAAACTGTGTCGTTAGCGTATACAATTGGAATTTTAAGTCCAAATGCTGTTCGAATAGCTGAGACATCGCCGTGTGTCCAGAGTACTTTTGGATAGCCAACTCTGTCAAAAAGATCTAAAAATTCCAAGGTTCTTTTTTGTTCAACTGCTATCTTCTCTTTAAGTGTTTCTCCATATTCACCTACGGTTTCATAGGGTACTTTTAGAGTGTCAAGCATATCGATGGTTTGGGTTTGCTTTTTTGCAGTAACAAGCGTGGAGTAACCTTTTTCGTGTAGGATAGGTAGTATACTGTTTATGGTTATGCTAATTTTGGGTGTAACGGTGTCTAACCAAACCTCAGGCGCAGGCATAAGTTATCCAGTAAGAAGGGTACACGCATGCATTATAAGTTTATCCAAAGGCAAAGCCTTAAGCTAATTTTGGGTGATTAAGCCTTAAGAAGTAAAAGGGTCTGTTGGGTATTATTTTCTTTTGCTAATCTTGTTGGTATTTTTGATTTATTTTACTTTGATGAATTGACAACCTGCTTGTTTTGCTGCGTTTTCGTCGTTGTCAAGGTTGCCTATGAATAGTGTGTCTGGTGGGGTGAAACCGAGTTTGGTCATTGCTAATTTTAACTGTTCTGTCCGGTTAAAAGAGTCTTCACGTGTAAACACTGCATCAAACTGGAGGTCAAATTTTTGATAGATTCTGCGTACCGTCTCTTTACCTTGCATTGTTACCAGTGCCTTAGGTAGTTCAGTGTATTGTCTATAAAAATACATACCTTCTTCATGAATTGAAATTTTGTCAATTATAGCCACTTCAAAATCTGTCCATGTGTCAAAAACTTGTCTTAGAATTTGTGGATCTTTGATTTGTTCCACTGTTTTTAGTAAGGATTTAATTTCAGTTATGCCTGTTAATTCACTAAATTTTTTGTATATGTCTGGATAGTTGATTGGTAAGTCAAGTAATGTGCCGTCTAAATCAAAAATGACTGCTTTAAACATTTTAGATATACATTACTCCTACTACTTTGTTATCTTTTACTAGGTGTCCAGGGGTGTCCATGTGACGTATCCAATAAACGTCTGCTGGTAGTGGATTGTATTTTTCTAGTTTAGGCATGGCCTCTTTGTATGCTATTTTTGTGTACAAGTAGGGGATGTTTATGCGGTAATCGTCGTAGAGGACTTTGCTGGCATAGCTAAAGAAGAATGAGGTGGTAAACATACGTCCTGGGTTGATTTCAGTTACACATGGTATGCCTTTGCTGTTTTCTTTTAAATCAACGCTGGCAATTCCTGTGAAATTTGAATCAATAGCTAAGACGGCTTCAGTGCTGATTTTGTTAACAATGTTTTCATGCACTGTTTTTTGTACAGCAGGCGTACCCATGATGCCTGAAGGTGCAAGATAAGCATAAATGTACTCCAAACGTTCACGTGCCATCGACGTGACAAGTTCACCATTATGCCATAAACTATGGAACGCAATGTTTCTTCCAGGCAACATTTCTTGGGCAATAAACTCCCAATCAACATTACGGGCACGCCAATAATTAATCCATGAAACAGCTGTTTCACGGTTACTTGCAGGAGTGCTTCCTCTACCACCTGCGCCTCGAGTAGCTCTAATCCATATTGGAGAACCCAACTCTGCAAATGCGCGATCAATGTCTGATTCTTGCTTAATTACAATAGTTTTAGCTACCGGTATATCCTTACTTTTCCAAACATTAGCCGAAGCAAGTTTATCTTGACAAGCCCTAACAGCTTGCTTTGAAGGCAAAAACGTTAAAGCTTCCAATTTCTCTCGACCCTCTGACACAACTTCAACTTCAACATCTGGCTGAGCATGCAGAAAATCAATTTTTTCTCTACGAATGATCTCATTTAATCTATCAATATAGCTTGGCTCATTAGCTTTTGGCACCAAATATTTAGTGTCAGTGGACATTGTATGCAAATAGTACTCACTAGCTTCTGTCCCTACAAGATATATTTTTTCAGAAACAGCCCTTAAAGACTCCACAAAATTTATGCCAGCTGGACCTCCAGCACCTGTACAAAGTATACGTTTTATCAACCAATCCACCTTCCATTTAATTTATTATCTGCAACCTACACTTGTGTTTAGTGCAGATTTAGTTTGACCTATACAAATACAAATTTATATCTGTATCCAAAGAATCATACAGACAACCTTAAAACAAATACGGTCTTAACCAGATAACAGTGTATAATTTGTGGGCCGGTCGTCTAGCCTGGTTAGGACGTTGGCTTTACGAGCCAAAGGTCGCCGGTTCAAGTCCGGCTCGGCCCACCAATTTTTCGTATGCTCCGTTTGATTTGCGTGCGGATTGGCATTACGGTTGGTGTAATGGCTACAGTTTTCCGTGACACTCCAGTAGCAACAACACTGATTGTGTATTTGAGCGTTTTAAACTTAATATTATGACACAACGCATGACGATAGTTAACATCAAACTTTTCAGAGGTTTTTTAACTCTATTTTCACACGTTTTGTGGTAATATAATTCTTTAAAACCTTAGATAACTATCTATTAACGTAATGCAAAATTGGTTTTTAACGTCAATTTACGCTTGCTTTTCAGAAAAGCACGACAGCAAACTGTCAAACAGTCTATTGTTCTAAAGATTGGAAAGTTACAATTCAAAATTGGTGCGCTTAAGGAGATACATAAAAGAGTGGTCATAACTATGAAAAACTGGAAAAGTTGTTAAGTTGTGGCGAGATAGCATAACGAGCGAGTATAAAGCAGGATAAAGTTGTGAAGTTGGATACAGGTTTACCAGTACTACAAATTTTGATCTCAATTAATTTCACTGCTTAGAGGAGGCGACACATATTTGTTCCTTATGCGCTCTTAGAATGGCTTTTCTAATTGGTGGCATATTGGAGTCTGGAACATACATATATCCATTGGTCAAATAGCTTTTATATTCAAATTGCTGTACAAAATTTGAAACTTCAAGTTCATCCTGAGGATTATGGTATGTGCATATAGCCATTTTATTAATGTCTGCAAAACTTGTGTTATCACCAATTATTCCGCCGCGCAACGCTTGCTTTTCATAACCTTCTATATCCATTTTCAAAAAATCTATCTTATTTATGCCATATTTTTTAATTAAATCGTTTAACGTAATATTGTTATCGTCACTAACATCAGACAAATATTTTTGTATTATTTCAACTTTTTCTTTATAAGGTGAAAACGTGTGTTTCAATGCTTCACACCACGCCGCATCACTTTCTATGATGTATACCTTACTTGCTTTTTCAATAACGCTTAACGCAAAATTGCCTTCAGCAGCCCCTACGTCAATAACAATTCCACTTTCAGCCACTCCAAAACTATCCTCTTCTCTGCTACCGACGTGTTTAACGCCTGAACGTAAAACACCGACAAAATGTTGATCACAGGTTAAATACCTATGTGGTGAAGCGTAGTCTTGCTCAAATGATACAGAATTAAAAGAATGATTTATTGAACTTTCATTCATACCGCGTTTATAAAAAAGTTTTTTGCCATCATCCAGTAAAACATAAAATAAATCAGTAGTCGGATCTTTTTTAATTTTGAGTTTTCTTGTAAAATATTTTTCATAAATTGAAATATTCATTTCAGGAAATGTAGCTGCTCCGTTTTTCTTTAAAAGCGAAAAATTCCTCGATATATCTGCTTTTCTAGTTTCATCAAACATAGATTCGTCCATATAATCCCTAAAATTTGTTTCCTGACGCTCAAAACATATTTTCGAGGCATTCATCGCTTCACGACATCTAAAGCGTTTAATTTTTACTCTTAATGTAAAAGGAATAGTTCTACGATAGATCCTTTTTATGATAGAGTTTACCATTTGTTTATCTAATAAACGTATTTTTCCGCCTTAATAAACCTAAGATGTTTACGACTGTGGATAAACATATTTTGTGATTGTTCCTATTGCATAGCTGTTGTTGAGAGACGTTTAAGCCAAATGTGGTTTGTTGGTTTTTACTTTGTATTGCTTTGTGTATCGCAAAATTGTCTTCCGGCCTAAAAATCGTTTTCTAGAAGGTTACGCTTAGGACACTACCCTATTTCTAAGGTTACCATAAAGCAAATACACATACTTTTTCGTATAACCCATAATAGTACGTGCGTACGATGTTGCATATTTTTTGAATACCTATTTTTTGAAGGTTATCCAGTCAAAAGAGGCTAAATCTGCTTCAGACGGCGCTTTACGAGCCAAAGGTCACCGGTTCAAGTCTGGCTCGGCCCACCAACAATTAACAATCTGAGATTGATTTGTGTCTATTTACTTCTGTTGTCCGCTGATAATTTTCGTAACGCTGTTACAGTTTGTTAAATTGTTTTTTGGTTCCAATAGCTTATAAATGTTGTAAGTGTTAAATACAAATTATTCAGTGTTAACTTGTTTAAACTGTGGGATAATCTATTGTTACACCATAAAAAGAAAAATCCAACTGTTTCAATTATTATACCTACATACAAACGTGGGCATTTGTTAACTTATGTTTTAGATGCTCTTACTTCTCAAACTATTGGCGATTTTGAAGTGCTGATAATAGTGAAGCCAAGTGGAGATGCAACAGAACAGGTAATTACTACTTTTAGTGAAAGATTAAACATAAAAGTTATCACACAAAATCAAGGGTATGTGACAGATGCATTAAATCTTGGATTAAAAAATGCAAAAGGCGATATCCTTATTTTTCTAGATGATGATGCTATTCCTTTTCCAAACCTTATACAGTCTTACATATTGTCATATTCCACACCAGATATTGGCGGTGTTGCTGGCGATGTTATACCTATTGTTTTGAAAGGGAATAAAATTTGCAATTTTGTCGATACACATTCCGAAATCATACCTGTTAAAAAATTTAAAAACAACTTGTTTCGAAGACTCAGAAGCTATCCTCTAAAAGGGTTGGAAAATTATCTTCTTTATCTATCAAAAGAGGGTGTTGTTTCTTTAAACTATACAGTTGCAGCTAAAGCGTCTGACCAAGTGGTGAATTCTCTTCTTGCAATGGGGGCAAACATGTCTATTTCGTCAAAGGCGTCTGCAGGATTCCAGTTTCCAACGTCGCATGTTCTCGGTCTTACATACGAACAATACTTGGGTTGGTATCTGTGGAAAAAGGGGTATCGTGTTATCTTTAACTCTACAATTAAAGTTTACCATATACATCATGGTCAATCTTTATCACGTAACATTAAAGACGTAAAAAGAGCAGCTGTTCATTGTGCTGAAGGTAAACTTTTATTCTACAGGTTATACGGTGATGAGTCAGAACTTTCAATGATGCACAGGGTAGTGTTGTTGTTAATGGAAACAATCCTTGACATAAAAAATATTTGTCTACATAAAGACCTCTCCTGTATACATATGGCTAAAAGCAAGTTTTTTGCAGAGTTGATAGGTTTACGATGGCTCATCTGTAAAAAATTTGGGTTACCTTATTCACCACTTGCAGATCTGGAAAAAATGCTAAAATAACCCGGTTAAGCGTTTGCTGTGTCTTTTCCCAAAATAATTTCCCCCTCCCAGACTACATGAAAAAGAACATAAAAACTTAACAAAACTTTTTCCCACCAATATTTTACCGTTAAAAAACACCAACACACAGTTTTCAAACAAA
>WQYG01000021.1 GCA_009781395.1 Candidatus Bathycorpusculum sp.
AGGTCTTTTGAAGAGTTGCAAGTGGCTCTAAAGACGGCGTTAGCTGCCATTACTCTTAGCAATATTGAACACTGGTTCAAACACGACGGATATCACTATTAATGTAAAATCAAGTTGCTATATGGTCTTCTGGTGATATTTTGAATTTCTTGACCCACCCAAAAATCTGTACACATCAAGAGAGCGGTGTAATCAGAAGGGTTGGTTACGTTAACTACTGCAAAATAGTTTATCGTTGGTCCGCTGGTTTGGGTTATGGGTGTATTGGAATTTGTTAAAGTTAGTGTAGACGAGTTCAATGTTGAAGGGCGCAGTTGGTCCTTGCACATGTGTAATCCATGGTTGAATGTTTAGCTCTGCCATAAGTAGAGGTGTTGTTGCTATGATTCCAATGCTAACCGATAGTATCATGTATATGACGATTTTTGGATTTTTCATATTTTTCACTGATCTCACAAGGCTAAAGCATCTATTAGCTCTGCTTACGGAACGGTTCTGTTCCAAAACGGAACACCCCATTAGAATCCAAAATCAACTAATACAATGAAATCTAAAAATTATTTTGCTTCAATTATTAGTACATTGAAGCTAATTCTTTTTGGTAGGGTAAGCTTGTTCGTGCTCCGTTTGTTGTGATGCTTTTGGATGCTACAAAGTTGCCCAGTCTGCCACATTCGTAGAGGTTGTTTTTGTTGTCTAATAGTCCATAGAGGAAGCCAGCATCAAAGGCGTCTCCTGCACCGGTAGTGTCTACGACTTTTACTGGAAATGGTTCTACTGTTGCTTGTTCTTCTCCATCGGTTACGTAGCAGCCTTTGGCACCAAGTTTGACAACAACTATTTTAACTCCCATCTCCAAAATGTTGTCTGCACCTTTGCGGTAGTCTTTTTCACCTGTTATTTGTTCAAGCTCTAAAGAATTAGGCATAAACACATATGATCTTCTAATTAGTGGTTCTATAGCTGTAACCCCTCTCTGGGCATAAAGTGCGCCTGGGTCAAAACTTAGTTTTATCGAGTTAGGCAACATTCCTGCTAGTTTTTTTTGAGCCCGAAAGGGTTTCTCACCTACAAACGAAGTCATGTGCAAAAACTTTGTTTGAGCAACATACTCCAAGTTGATTTCTCTGGATTCCAAAGTGTCATTTTCCCCGGGATTAATGTAGAGTGCTCTTGCACCTTTCTTGTCTACAAATCCTAGAACAGCACCACTTTTACCTTTTTTTGAATGAATAATTCCGTTAACGTCTACACCGTCATTTACAAAATTGTCCACTTGTAGTTTTCCTTCATAGTCATCTGCTACTTTTCCAATAAACCCCACGTTGCGACCAAGACGTGCTAAGCCCACAATAGTATTTGCCGCAGAACCTCCACAAGACTCTGTGTAGCTTCCAATAAAACTCTCTTCTTCAGGCCCTGCAATACGTTCAACTTTTAACAGGGTATCAACGTTTAAGGCACCAAACCCAATAACATCAAATAACAATTTATTATTACTCATTTAAGCCCAGCTCGCTGAAGGAAATTTTGTATTGACCCAATTTACCGCCATAGTTGCCTGCTGAAATACGTGTAACCCCTTCAATATCTAATACTGCTTCTATACCTGCTTTGAGGGCTTTTTTAATTACATCAACGTTCATGCCGTCAAAGACTAATTCAGCAATATAGTTTACCCCATCTGGCACAAGGGATTCTTTACCCAGTTTAGCTTTAAGAGAGGGACAATATACATGGTTTGTTGTGGGCCCAATTTCTGGAAAATTAGTTTCCGGCTTAGATCCGGCTGAGCAAACATCAAATGAAGTGACAATTCCCGAAACTGTATGCATAGCAGCAAGTGACTTTTTACCTGCCTCCTTTAGAGCTTGCTTAGTTTCACACATTACCCAAAAATTCCCGCCCATAATACCTCGAGCATAGCCGATGTGACGTTCAATTACAAAATCGGGAACCATTAAAGGCACAACAATAACCTCTCTGCCATAACGTTGTTCCACCCACTCATAACCATCCCCACAGTGACCCACACGAGTCATCATATCCATTTTGCCCTCAGCATCAGGTAAAGCATCAAAGACTGCAGTGAAGGGTTTAACTAGTATATCTTGTCTAATTTTAAAAGAAAGTTCTTTTTCAAACTTTTCCAAACACTTCTCAAAACCCTTTTTCTCATTTAATTCTCCCCAAAACTGCAAAATAGCACCCACTCTACCGTCAGGGGTTTCTTCACACGTAAGATAACGCTCCACACCCCCCTCTGTTCTACCAATCACAACTGAAGGCGTTGCCGTTGAATCATTAGCTGCCACCATTAACGTTTCTATATCATCTGCAGTAACAATCACACGACTAAAAATTCCCGAAAACGCTTCAACAAAGGTATCATCAATAACTACTATTCTACTATTATTGCTACTTTTTTGTTGTGTCACTTATCCAAGTCTCCCAATAGCTACGCCGCGAACACTTTTACGAAACTCGCTACTTTCCGCAACTATCAAACTCATATTCTCACTTGTAACTATTTGAACCTTCGGCCTTCCCCTCTTAAACTCAAACACTTGTTTAACCAAACCTAAATCCACACCCCCCGATCCAAGAGATGCTTCACCCCAAGATCTCATCACTTTTAGTGTTTCTTCTCTGCCAAGCCGATAAAACACGTCAGCTATAACAGCCGTTACAAGATTACTCTCCGATATTACAGCAGCATCAGCATTTTTCACTGCATAACTGTTACCATTAAACGAAACCGATAAACCTCCATTTTCCTTAACCAATCTTAACGCTTCCACATCTGTAATACTGTCCCCAACATACATAACATTCTCAAACGATACTTTTAGACATTTTACAATATCTCGAATTGACTCAGCCTTCTGCTCCCCTCCAACAACAACCACGTTACTAAAAATTTTACTCACCGCAGACATCTGCAAAATTTCCCGAAAAATCTCGTCAAACCGTTTAATTAGTGCTTGATCTTCTAAGCTAAAATCTGCAAAACTCTTAGCGTTAGATGGTATGGCGATTAGAGGCATTTGACTTATTTCTTGTGCTATTTCACATAAAATGTTTTTCTCTTGAGACATCATGGTTACGCTGTCAAGACTGACTTTAGTGCAGTACGTATTTTTGTATGGAAAATTAATCGTGTTGCAGAGTGCTTTAATGTAGTGCTCATAACTGGTACTAACGATGTAGCGTTCGGCAATGGATTCAATGTGTTTAAGCGCATTTTGTGTGTCTTCAATTAATATAATGTTGTCTGACGAAAATTTTTCCATTTGATGATCCGTTACATCGTAGGCTTTCAAAAACGGCAAAATTAGCTTTAAGGTACTGCCAGCCATATAACCTGGTTTATTAAAAACATCTGCTAAAACATCATCATATCTACTAACGTTACAGAAGAAACGATCTCCATTTGGAATAAATTTGACTGATAGCTCGTAGGCGTTATCATTTTTTGAGATTGGTCCTTCGCAGTCAGAAACAAAGAGTCCCTTCACGTTTTGTTCCTCAACGCTTCCATATGAGCTATACTCTTGGTTATATGTTGCACTGTTGCAATGTCGGTTCGGTTCCACAATCCCCCACCTTTTATGGCTCTTGCACCTTCCTGACTGATCTGACGCGCTTCTTCAAGACTCTCACCCATAGCCAACACTCCAACAGCACGCGATTTCAACGCATAATTTCCCCCATTTCTTAACTCCATCGAACCAGGGTAAACGCGCATCTTATTTTCACCGTACTTTTTAACTAACTTTTGTACATCCGCAAAATCAACAGACGTATCCATATCTGACATAGCTACCCTACTGGGGTAAACGTCCATGTAACCTCCATAGTCAGGCGGCACTTTATAGGTTAAAACAGTTGCAACTTTATTTAATTCAACACTTAAAAGATTTCCTTCAATCATTTTATAGCAAACATCTACAAAATCATCCTTAATTATTGGAAAAAGATTAATGCTCTCAGGGTCACCTGGACGACTATTAATCTCTAAAATCTTTATCCCCCTGCCAGTATGCATAAAAGCTAAATACAATGGCACCCCACGAAGCGCCGTAGAATCATCAATTTGACTGCTCCACCCGTTAAACACTTTATTTGCCAACCCAATCTCATTTTCGCGTTCAACAGCAGTTAAAAAGGGCAGTTTATCACCTACATCTTTGTAAGAACCCATCCCCCCCGTGTTCGGACCCCTATCATCATCAAAAGCACGTTTATAATCCCGCGTATCAGGCAAAGGAATGAAATGTTTCCCATCACAAAATGCCATACAACTAGATTCCTCTCCATCTACTTTTTCTTCAATTATAACCGCACTATACTGAAAATTAGACATAAAATGCTCAAATAACTCTTCACGACTCAAAAAATGATCGCCCCAAACACCCACCCCTTTACCTGCAGATGGTTTGTCAGGCTTAACTACTGCTTGATTATTAAGTTCATCAAGCCACCTATAAACATCCACTTTAACCTGTGCTTTATTATGCTGATAGTCTTTGGGGTCAAAAATTTTAAAGCGTGGATTGGCTTCAGGCGCAATTTCTTGAAAAAGTAATCGTTGTTTAATTTTGCTTTCTTCAATGGCGTAATCTTTTTTCGGGCAAACAACTGGAATGCCTGTTTGTGCTTCAATAAGATCACGCAGGCCGTCAATAATTGGTTTTTCTGAGCCTACTATGACAAAATCCAGTTTATCTTTGTAGGTTTGTGCAAATTTGTTAATGTCTTGGATGTTTAAACTAGGAACAACAACGTGTTGTGTGGCATGCTGAACATTGAAAGGATTGAGTTGTTTATCTACAATGTATAACTCTACTTTATAGTTCTGGCTTCGCGCAAGAACATCAACCATTGCAGCCTCTCGCGCACCATACGAAACAACCAATATGCCAACTGTTTCCATCCAATGACACCCATTATTTGATAGGATAAAGCGTCTTAATTTGTTTTCTCACATTTATCCATGTTTTCTTCATTTTCGTATATACGTTTTGTCTCCTTGTGACCTTCAAGAAACTTTTGTTTCATTGTATCGGCCAATTTTTGAGCTAAAGGCGTAGGGTACTTGCCATTAGCACAGGCAAGACAAAGTTGATCACAAGGTTGTCCTATAGCTTCAACTAGTTTCTCAAGAGAGAGATAGCATACACCGTCGGCGCCGATGATTTTCGCAATTTCTTCTGGACCATTTTTGGCACCGACAAGTTGCCCATAAGTAGACATGTCAATTCCATAGAAACATGGACCTATTACTCTTGGATATGTTGCAAAGACAAAAACTTTTTTGACCCCTGACTTACGTAGTTTATCAATGATAACTTTGGTAGTGTCTCCCCGAACAATGCTATCCTCACAGATTATAACATTTTTACCTGTAACTTTAGAGCCTAAAATGTTAATTTTTTTATCAATAGTTGAAAACCGTTCATTATCCAATGAAATAAACGCGCGCTCTGTAACATAGCGATGTCTTCTTGAAGCGCGTTCCCAACGCAGTCCAGAGGCTTCATGAACACCCATAGCTGGATCATCCCCTGTTTCAGGTACAGATATTATTATGTCACATTCTTTTACCACATCGGGATTTTCGTGTACAATGTTTCTTCCAAACGCTTCTCGAATTTCGTAAACATATTTACCGTTAAATTGTGAATCTGGTCTTGCAAAATATGCATATTCGAACGCACAGAACGCATGCTTTGGTTTTTCAACAAGTTGCTGTCGAACAAAGCCTTCTTTTGTAGCAATAACAAGCTCACCTGGGTACAATTCAAAGTCCAGTTCAAAACTATTCATATCCAAACTAACAGTCTCGGACGAAAAAACCAAAGTTTGACGATCCTGACTATGTCCTGCACATAACGGTTTAATGCCATGTGCGTCTTTAAAAGCAAAAAATGTTCCATCTTCCAATATGCCTATTACTGAAAATGCCCCATCTAAGCATTCCATAACATCTTTAACTGCACCCGCTAAATCTTTTCCCTGTTTAAAACCCAGTAACAGTTTATGACAGACTATATCTGAGTCGCAATTATACTTGAAATTATCAAAATTTTTACTCATATAGTCTTTGAGTTCTTGGCTGTTGACAATGTTGCCGTTGAACGATAATGCAAGCTGTACTTTGCCTGTGATGCCTGTGACTGGTTGAGTTCCTTGAATTATGGCGGAATCATCACATTTTCCTGAAGTGGCGTACCTGACGTTTCCAATTCCAATGGATCCTGGGAGTCTTTCAATCCATTCATTGTTTGCATCTGTTTTAATTTTAGGCACCAAGTCTAGATTTTTGTAACTGAAAAACTGGCCTTGACTGTAAGTTAAAAAGCCATGTGACTGGTGCCCTCGATGATTCTGAGCTCGTAGTCCCCAGTAAATGTATGGGAAGACTGTTTGATTATTGAAATTTTTTACACCAAATATGCCGCAGCCTATGTTTAGTCCCTCAAGTAATAATGTAAATAAAGCATGTTAAAAAAAGGGGTTTATCAGCTTTTAGTACAGCTTTACCTAAAATGATGATTTAACACGTGTTACTGAATACTTGTTGACGGTTATTGTTGCTTTTTATGTGCATTTTACTTTATACGGTAACACCGTTATCAAGAATGAACTAAACCATCATTATGACCCTCTTGTAGAGGTTGTTTAAAAATTGTTGATCACTGCGTTTTTGTGTTTAAAATGTTACAATGCTATTTATAGCCTGATAAATTATTACTCTACGCTTTACAGGGGCATGACATGTTGGTTACAGCTCAAACGGCAAAAGAAATGCTCAATATTCTCAGACAAACGGTAGCTGTGCCCAGCCTTGTTAAAGCAAAAAGTGATCCCTTCGAAACTCTTGTTGTTACAATTATCTCCCAGAACACCGCCGACAAAAACACTGACACTGCTTTTACACGCTTAAAACATTGCTTCCAAATTACCCCCAAAGTCCTTGCAGAAGCTAATCCTGCACAAATTGAAGAATGTATCAAACCTGCTGGACTCTACAAGAACAAAACCTGCACAATTCAAACAGCCTCAAAAATAATACATGAAAAATATAATGATTCCCTGCAGATAGTCTTAGCGTTACCCTTTGAAGAAGCAAGAAAAATCCTTATCGAAATGCCTGGTGTTGGACCAAAAACGGCTGATGTAGTGCTACTATTTTCAGCTCAAAAACCCACAATACCCGTTGACACTCACGTTAAACGTGTTTCCAAACGTTTAGGCATTGCACCAAAAACAAGTAATTATGAAACAATTCGCCTAAATCTACAAAATCTGTTCAACGAAACTGACTATTTGACTGCTCATCAACTTTTAATTGGACATGGACGCAAATTCTGCAAAGCCCAAAAACCCCTTTGTAACATCTGTCCCATTAACAGTTACTGCAAAACTAAGGCCGAGGTCATCTAAATGGTGATTATCCTTCCCCCACAAGTAATGGAGTACTTTCCCTATCCAGAAGTGCGCATACATCAAGACCAATTCATAAACACCATATACAACGCCGTAAACGCACGACAATCCGTACTAATCGAAGGCAGTAACGGTTTAGGAAAAACCATCTCATCACTCTCTGCATGTTTACCCGTGGCTATTGAAAAAAAACTCAAAATTCTCTATGTTGCCCGAACACACCGCCAACATGAACGTGTCATTGACGAGTTACGTATGATCTACAAAAAACATCCAATCAGCGGTATATCCATTAAAGGTCGTCATGAAATGTGTCTCAACGCATTTGCAGCAAATGGCGCTTTTGACTCAAAATCGCTTATGGAAATGTGTGACCTCCTAAAAGCCAAAGGTCGTTGCCCCTACTACAAAAACGTAGACATGCAAACATATGATTATCTCCAACTGGTTAAACAGTTAACCGTGAAACCTTACACGGCAACTGAAATTCAACATATTTGCAAAAAGAAAGAACTCTGTCCGTATGAACTTGTTAAATCATCCCTTCCAGACACAAAAGTTATTGCATTAAGCTACCTCTATGCTTTTGACCCAATGATCCGAACAGCTTTTCTAAAGCACATAAATACTGACCTCTCAAAAGTCCTTCTTGTAGTTGACGAAGCACACAATCTACCTGAAACCGCCGTTGACATCTCTAGCAGTAATCTCTCCCTTTTCGTTCTACGACAGGCAGAAATTGAAGCTAACAATTACGGTAACAAAGATATTGAGCAGTTCATTCATCTCTTCCGTGAAGAAATAGAGAAATTAGTTGAACCCATTAACCGCGAAGAAATAATCAACCCTGACAGAATAATTGACATAATCCAAAAATGCGGCATATCTAATGCACGCAACTTTTTTGAATACATGCACGAGGTTGGTGCTGGAATCAGACGTGGTCTACTTGCAGAAGGTAAAAACCCTCGTAGTTACGTAAATTCAATGTCTGAATTTTTATTACATTGGCTTGAAACTTGTGATGATAGTTCCCATATTAACGTTGCCAGTTGCTACTATACCGAAAAAAACCAAAAAACTGCAAAACTAGAAATTGTCGCTTTAGATCCTTCAAAAATTACTGAACCTGTTTTCTCTGCAACCTATGCTAACGTCATCATGTCTGGCACCCTACAACCACTTAATGCTTATCTAAAAATAACTAAACTATCCAAAAATGCAGCACAATTCATAGCCCCTTCCCCTTTTCCAAAAGAGCACATTTTCTCAGCTGTCTGCTATGGCGTCACCACAGCTATGGAAAAACGAACACCAATAATGTATAAAACCATAATCAAACGTATCGTTGAAGTAGTAGAAAACACTCCTAAAAACGCTGGTATCTTTGTTGCCTCTTTTGATGTTATGAAGTCCCTACTTAATGAGGGTTTAACTTTAGCCTTGGATCGTCCCCTCTATAAAGAAGAAAGAGGTATGACCTCTAAACAAAATGAAAAACTTGTATCCGATTTCAAAGCATGTGGAAATAAAATGGGTGCCGTTTTCCTTGGTGTATTAGGTGGTCGAACCTCTGAAGGTGTTGACTTTCCAGGAGATCAAATGAATTCTGTTATGATTGTCGGTGTGCCATATGCTGAACCAACCCCTCGAGTAAAAGCGCAAATTGATTATTACGAGAAATGTTTTTCTAGCTTTGGTCGAGAATACGGTTACGTGTTACCTGCCATGAAAAGGGCTTCTCAAGCTGCAGGGCGACCCGTACGCACCCTTGATGACCGTGGAGCAATCATCTTTTTAGACTCACGATACGCAACAGGTTACTGTCGAAGTTTCCTGCCCTCTTGGGTAAATGATGGAATGAAAATGTTACCTGACCAAAATGGAGTTTTAGCAAAAGAAGTAAAAGCGTTTTTTAATCTTACAAAGGCATCTCCTTAAGTTCTGGATCCAGCTTAATTCTGCCGACTGCAACAATAGCTGGTTTGCTGTCAACAGCTGTTAACACTTTCATTACTCGTCGTTCACGATTATATTCCAACATGATGCCAATTCCCAGAAAACGTTTTTTTACATCTTGTAATCCAACAAGAATTCCTTTTTCTTTGCCTATTTCTTTTGGAAGAACATTTTTATCTTGAATTTCCATATAACTAACAAACAATGAACGTACTTTCGCATCTTTTAGATACTTTGCGTAATTTAACTCACGTAGTTTTGTACGTTTTTCAGGGACACGTCCATTAACGGCTACAGATGATTCAACATAGCAGCAAGCAATAGAGGTGGTAGTGTTTATGCTGGACAGTAGTGGTTTAAGTTCTTCTTGACTTTGAATGCCTACTATCAAATCAGGTTTAAGCTGATCAACAAGTTGCATTTTATAATTAACTGCACTTTCGCCTTCCACCCAACTGTCAGTGTTAATTATTACATATTTTGCCTCAGCTTTCTGCATGATTTCTCTATGCATCATTACTAAACCTTCAATTGTTTTGTCTATTGTTTGTATCGGTGAGACTGCTCCAACAAAGAATGCGTTAGACATCTTTACTTCGTAAAGTTCAGTAACTTTTTTAGCAGTATAGCCATAAGCAATCGTACATGGTGGACCAATGTCTGACTGTTCTAAATCGCTGTCCAGAATTGCAATTTTGTTTTTTCCGTCGATAAGATTGTTAGCTAAGTAAGTGCTGAAACTACTTTTTCCTGAATCAACTTTACCCACTACCATGATGGCTACTGGTTTATTCTGTATAGCTGTAACTGTTTGAACTGCCTCACTCCATGACGTAGGAATGGTTGATGGTTCTGTTTCTTGTACTGACGCATTTACTCCAAGTGAAATCTGGAACTCTGCATCTTCTAAAACATGGAAAGGTTGTCTTTTTCCTTCACGTACAATGGTTTGCTGGTTTTCTTTTATTGTATAACCAAAGACTTCTGCTTTGCCTGAAAGTACTTTCACAGACGCTGATCCATTTACTAGCAAAGTTTTGCCTGCTTCAACGGTTTTTTTCATTTCTCTTTCCTCTTTTTTCTCTGATAAATACAGCCTTCTCTTGCCGATATTCTAGTAGCTGACATTATATGTCTTAAGCATCTGCTACGTTTACTTATCGGCAAATTTGTCCCCACTTCACTAACTATCTCCAAGACAATTTTAGATGGCAATGTATTATCCAACGCTTCAATTAACTCTTTGTAAACTGGAACTCCATTTCCAATTTTAATCTTAACATTCGTAACTGATAAGTTAACGTTTTTTAATATACTTTTTATTTTATTATCCGTTTCTTGTATGCTTAAACAATTTGTTTTATCGACCAGTTTCCCATCAGCTATTACTACCAATCCACTTACTTCGCCTGGATCGATGCCAACAACCATTTTCTTGTAATATTCTTTCCCTTGTAGACTAATTATGACCTGGCTTATTAGCTGGTCTAATTCATCATCTGATGTAAACGTTAAAATCTTGTCATAATTTATTTTATTTTTCTCTTCAACTGTTGTTATTATTGCTATAGTTTCTACAGGTATGGAGTCACCAGGTATTAAACTGAAGAAAGGAATATTGTTGTCCTTAAGCAGATTCACAATGTGAAAATAAGCTTTTCCTTGTACTGTGACAACAGCAACTTTTACTCTCATCATGTCTACCTGACAATGATTTTTAAACGTAAAACACATTATTAAACCACAAGATAATATTCTTGATGGGCATTTCAGTGATTGACATAAAAAAAATCTCGACAGGCATAAACTATATCGACATCCATTTAGATGGCGGTATCTCTTCTGAAACAATCACATTAATCTACGGTGAACCTGAAACTGGAAAAAGCACACTTGCAACTCAATGCGCTTTCAACTGTGCAATACAAGGACTAAAAACTTTGTATATTGACTGCGACAACACCTTCTCTCCTAAAAGACTCGTACAAATTGCTGCTGAGAAATTTGACGAAATAGCTGACAGAATTTTACTTGTTAAACCCTTAGACTTCAAAGAACAAACTGCCGTAATGGATCGAATAGCTGATTATGTAACTCACAATTTTGGATTAATAGTCATTGACACCATAAACTCACTTTACGGAGCCAAATTTGCAGAAACATCAAATAAAGCCAAAGCCTTCAGCGTAAACCGAGAATTAAACAGGCAAATGGCCATTTTAGCGCAGACAGCAAAAATCCGGAAAATTCCAATTATACTGACAAGCCAAGTTCGAAACATGTTTAGTGACCCATCTGGCAGCGTTAAACCCGCAGCAAATCGAGTACTAACTTTCTGGGCTGATAACATAATTTCTCTTAAGCCAACAGAAACAAAAGTAATCAAAGCAACAATAGAGAAAAACAATGCAAAAATGGTACACCTTACCTGTTATGTACAAATAGGTGAAAGAGGTATATCTGCAACTGAGTTCTATGAATAATAAAACAGTCAGGTACCAACCATGGATCTAACTCTCCTGATAATCATACAAGCTATAGCATTTATTTTTCCCGCCTACTGTGCAAACGCCACACCCGTACTTGCAGGTGGAGGCACCAAAATTGACTTTGGCAAAAACTTTATTGACGGTAAACGCTTGTTTGGCAATAACAAAACCTTCCGCGGATTCTTTTTCGGATGGGTTGTAGGTTTAAGTGTTGGCTTAGTTGAATGTTATTTTATTCCTTCATACATTTTCTCGTTACCTATTCTTTTTGCAGTGCTTACGCCATTTGGCGCGCTTTTGGGTGATTTGACAGCTGCTTTTCTTAAAAGACGTTTGGACATTGCTCCAGGTGGTCTATTTCCTGTTGTTGACCAGATTGATTTTGTTGTTGGCGCACTTGTGTTTTCTCTTCCACTTTCTTTAATAGACTGGAAAATTGCAGTGACAATGCTGTTGATTACCCCACCAATTCACTTGTTTACCAATTTTTGTGCTTACAAACTCAAACTTAAGAAGTACCCATGGTAAACCTGCTAATAGTAACAAAAATTGTGTTAATGCCTACTTGAAAAAATATGTGATGCGAAAAAATAAAGAAAGGGCAGAAATTGGTTTTTTTTATCTTATTCCTGTTATTTTGATGTTGATTGCGCTTTCAAGGAATATGTATGATAACAGGACAAGGCTAGCACCAACGATCAGTAGCATGTATGCTTGTCTTGGTTTGTTAGCGTTTTTAGTGCTTTGGTAAATTGTTAGTAATCCCGTAAATCCTATGAGGTATAACATTACGGATATTACTGTGTCTGCAACGAACTGGTCACTGATGCCTGGGTATAAGAAGTAAAAATTGTTTTGGTAATACATAGAGGGGGGCACTTTATTTATTACAGTAAATAATCCGCCTCCAAGTAGAAATACTGCATAACCAATAAGGGTGGCTGTTAAAATTATGGCGGATGGGTAAGTTGTCACGACTTTTTTAAACCATTTGTTAAGTGAAAATGACACTGACGATTGAGTGGCTGTAGGTGCTGGTTTTTGTTGTGTTTGCTTCTTATCTTTCTTTGACATTTCTACTCTCGTCCTCAATTAGATACTTTGCTACTTCTTTAGCCCATTCTCCAGTTAATGAATTTTTCGAAATATTAACTAAATAATCTATCCAAGAAACCTCTAATGCTTTCTTCCACGCCTCAAATTTCTTGCAAATATTCTGATAAGCCTTCAAATGCACAATACAGTAACCTTCTTCTTTGATTGGTTGGCTGCAAATTTTACAACTCATCATTTTTCCTCTCTGGTGGAGCAGTCAAGATTAAGGCATATTTTCCACGGATGTTTTGGAGTAATTAAAATTTTAATGATTGGGTAGCCACAAGTCTTGCAAGGTTTTGTTAAAGGTTTTATCTTTCCTGTTTGTGGCAATGGAAAGGAAGTGTTACATTTGCCTTCAAAAAAATTGGTACAACCGATAAACCGTTTTCTTGTCTTTTTAGAACGTATGATAACCAATTTTCCTGTTTGACATTTTGGACATTTGCCTATAATTTGTTCATTGAGCCGTAGTTGCTTAATTTTTTGTCCAAGTTGAACTCCAATGTCTGACTGTTTCTGCTTAAGTACCTCTGTAACTGTTTTTAGGTTTTCAATGGTGTCAGCAAGTACCTTCTGTTTGGTTTCTTGCTTTAATTGGATCTGCTCCATTTTCTCTTCAAGCTTTCTTGTCATCTCCGAGGAAACAACACTTGGACAATAATTCTTAAGTACATCCGCTACTTCAAAACCAAGATCCGTAATGGTCATATTTTGTTCGCCTTCTACATATTTGCGCTCATACAATGTCTGAATTGTTGATGCCCGAGTTGCTTTGGTGCCTATTTCTTCTTTTTCCATTTTTTTAAGAAGACTTTGTGGATTGTATCTTGAAGGAGGCTTAGAGAATTTGTCTTTTAGATTTACCTTTTTTACTGCAACTTTTTGTCCCTCAAAAAGTAATGGTAACAAAATATCCTCGTAGTGCACATAAGGCCTATAGCATTCCATCCAGCCTTCTTTTAATGTACGGTAACCCATCATAAAAAACAGGTTCCACTTAATGTCTACTGAAATTTTTACCCTTTGTTTAAGGGCAGGTTCACTAAAAACAGCTAAAAACCGTCTAACAATTAAGTCATAAATGTTTTTTGCAGAAGTATCTAAAACCTTTTCAGGAAGGTTGCCTGTTGGGTAAATGGCTGGATGGGCGGGGTCAAATTTTGAACCTTCGTTGGGTTTAAGTGTGGGTTGAGCTAAAAGTTTTTGTGTTAATTTCTGGTACAATGTTGACCTACTAAGTTTTTTAAGTATAGTACTGTAACCTATAGTGGACGGTAATTTTTGGCTGCTTGTTCTTGGATAAGAAATTAAAGCGTTAATGTAGAGGTGTTGGGCAATTTTAGATGTGTGTATAGGGGGATATCTGAAAAGTCTGTATGCTTCACTTTGAAGTGTGCCTAAATCAAACGGTACTGGTGGACTCTGCTGAAATTCTTTGGTGTCAATTTTATTGATTTGTCCTTCTTTGGTTTTACACGCTGCGATGATGGCATTTGCTTTAGCTTTGGTTTCAATAACTTTTTTTTCATGCTCTAGCTCAAATGTGTGATCATCTATGCTTATTTTTGCTGTTATGTTCCAGAAGGGGGTTGGAACAAAAATTTGAATGTTTTTTTCTCGAGTTTCTATGTACTTCAAGGTTGGACCTTGTACACGGCCTGTGCTCAAAGTAGCATACATGTTATTGCTGTTTTTTGCTGCTAAGGTTAATGCCCGAGAAAGATTTATGCCGTATAGCCAATCAACTTCATGTCTTGTCAAACCTGCCTCAATAAGTGCAAAATCAAGGTGTGGCAGTAGATTTGTGAATGACTCTCTAAGCTCTTCTCGGGTAAGTGTAGAATATTTCATACGTTTAGCCGTTTTTTCTTTGCCATTGCAGGCATATTTGAGAACAGAGTATCCTATTATGCTGCCTTCAATATCGTAATCACAGGCATCAATAAACTCTTCAGCGTTCTCTGCCAATTTTGAAAGCACTTCTATCCAGGTGCGAATTTTTAAGACTCCTTTCTCAGCCATCCAGCGTGGTGCCCATTGATAATTAAAAACCGGATAGTCCCATTTGCCTTTTTTTGTGTTGCTCATGACCGTGTACAGATGTCCCAGAGCTGATGCCACAATTATCTCTTTATCTCCATTTTTTGCTACGAAAAAAGGCACTCCATTGCTGTTTTTTCGTGTGTTTCTACCTTTATCGTCTAAGGCTGTAGCTATGCGGTTTGCAGCATCGGGCTTTTCAGATATGATTAATGTGTATTTTTTCAAACGTTACTTACTCGTCTCTATTTGAATAGTCTTCTTACAATAAGCTTTACATGTGATCTGCTAAATATTTCATGTGGTCTTAGCAAATTAATAAATATCCTGTTAGTGATTATGACTTTAACAGGATTCAAAATGCTACAACACGTTATTTGTCATGGATGTCATTATGTTTTGTATGAAAGAATTGACTTAGTTCTCCAGACAATTCATTCAATTAATATGCCAATACTTGACCAGGATAGTGCTGGAAAGCTGTTTGGCATGTTGTTGACGTAAAATTGGTAAAAGTGACGGGGTTGCAATCATGGGAAAAACAGGAAAGACTTTACGTTCTGATGATGACGGTGTTTTTATACAAAGAGAGACTCATTGGGAGATGGCTGCAAAAACTCGTATGGGTAAATATTTAACAGACGTTGAGGTGGCTTTTATTTCAAAAGCCGTTGATTTTTCTAAGACTGGTTTTGTTCTTGATGTAGGTGCAGAGTCGGGCAGAATTTCTCTTTTGGCGTTAAATAATGAAACTGACGTGGTAAGTGTGGATATTGATTGTGTATCTCTTAGGCGTCTTAAACAGCGGACGAAACAGGCGTATATTGTAGTGGCTGATGCAAGGTGTTTGCCCTTTGTTGATGGAGTTTTTGATACTGCCTTTATGATCGAAGTGTTGGATTATATCCCTGAACTTGATGTTGCTTTAAACGAATGCAATAGAGTATTAAAATGCAACTCAAGTTGTGTTCTGTCTTTTGGTAATAGATCAAGTTTTAAGGCAAAATTGAAAGGTTTAAAAGGTAAATCCTATTTGCATTCGTATGGTGGTGCTGTGCAGGTTTTGTCTAAAACTGGTTTTAGTTTGCATGCAAAGTTGGGGTATAATTGGTTACCTTTTGGGCGAACATCTCAAAACGGTTTGGTGCCTATTTTAGCATGGTTAGAGGGGCTGTTTGGGTTGCGAAGACTGCGTCGATATAGTCCATGGGTTATGTTTCATGTGATTAAACAGTCAAATAAACGGTAGTTGATGGTTGTTTTTGGAAAAACCATAAATAAACCCCTATGTGATATACTTAAAATAAAACTCAGGTTAGAGAGATGGCTATACGTGAGGGGAAACTAATGTCTAAAGATCAAATCAATAGTGGTCTAAAGTCTTTCGGGAAACGCTTCAAATTTAATCGTTCCTCTGTTCTTGTAATTTCAGCATTAATTCTAATACTTCTAGTTGCATTTACTGTGCGCATTTTACCTATGCGTTGGGAAATACCGTCAGGTCAAATTCACTTAAACGAATATGACCCGTATTACCAGTACAGTATCACTGAGTATATGGTGGATAATGGCTTATTCTCGCCATACACTAATAATTGGGTCAATTATCAGCAATGGTATCCTAATGGTCTTAACATGCGCATGTCTCTTCCAGCATTACCTATGACAGCGGCTGCGCTATATCAAGTAGTTAGCTTTTTAGGCATAAATGTTGATTTGATGACTTTCTGTGCACTATTGGCTGTAGCTCTAGGAACGCTATCTTGTTTGGTACTCTACTTTATTGGAAAAGATATGGGTGGACGGGCCGTAGGGTTATTTGCAGCACTCTTTTTAGCATTAGCTCCGTCATTTCTGCAGCGAAGCTCTCTTGGTTTCTTTGATACTGAAATTCCGGGAATTCTCGGGTTATTGGTATTTGTGTTGATGTTTCTAAGATCAATGGATCCAAAACGCTCCTTACGTGGGGGTCTGATTTACTCTATAGGTGCCGCCTTAGCATTAGCCTACTTTATCGCTGGTTGGGGTGCAGCATACTATATTCTAGACTTAACAGCGCTCTTTGTCTTCGTACTGGTACTGCTAAAACGATATGATCGCCGTTTATTGATAAACTATGGCGTAACTATGGGCTTAGGATTGCTTATTGCAACACGTGTTCCATACATTGGGCTTTCTTACTTAACATCAGCTCCAGTGCTTCCTGTTGTAGCAGTATTTATTGTACTACTTGCAGCTGAATTTATGCGACATAATGTTTTTTCAGTAAAAAACAAGATGTACCTAGTTATGGTCTCAATTGTTGCAATACTTGGTAGTCTTGTTCCTTTAATGTACTTTGGGTATCTTGGTGACATTGCAGGCAAATTTGTTTCCGTTATTTTGCCAGGTGCTCGTGAAAATGCGCCATTAATCGCATCAGTGGCTGAACACCGCATTCCTGCATGGGGTAATCTTTACGTGGAACTTGGTATAGCTGTAATATTCTTCATAATTGGTTTATATTTCACTCTGAAAAATCCAACTAACCGTAACCTATTCCTACTTCTCTTTGGCGTAACAGGGCTTTACTTTGGTGCTTCAATGGCACGTTTACTAGTAATCCTTGCACCAGCCTTCGCTCTGATTGCAGGTATAGGTATAATTGGCATGTTAAAACCCTTCATGTCTCTACTTAAAGAAACCCCAACCGCTACTGTGAAAGCAAAACGGAAGCTATTACGTGTCAACAAAGAATACAGCATAATTGGTATATTGCTGATACTTGTTATGCTTATGACTCAATTTGCTTTCAACCCAACACAAACAAGTATGGTGCAAACTGGTCAAGTACAAGTAGGCGGTGCACCACGTTCGTATGCTAATGGTTATATGCCTACGGCAATTAGTGCTGCAGGTCTTCCGTTAGTTCCACCTGAACCTATGCCTCAATGGCTAAACATGTTAAAGTATACTAGCAATAACTTGCACTCAACAGATGTAGTTGTTGCATGGTGGGATTATGGTTACTGGCTAAGTGTTATGGGTGATGTTACTACTCTTGCTGATAACGCTACAGTGGACGCTGCACAAATAGAAAATCTTGGGTTTGTATACATGAGCACCGAAGATGATGCATTAGCGATGCTTTCTACGTACGATCAAAAAAGAGTGCAGTACATACTAGTCTTTACATCTTTGTTTGTTTATCCGCACAACGAGTCACCAACTGGGTTCTATGTAGCGCAATATGGTTTAGGGGATGAAGGTAAATGGGTCTGGATGGCAAGAATTTCTGGAGGTGCACACGACCGTTTAACAAATGAGGGCTTTATGCATCCGGGTAATACGTGGAGCGATGAAATGGCCTTTGGCAAGAGTAGTGACTATGGCTGGGAGTGGAGTGCGCAGGGAATAAACTCGTTAATCTACAAACTGTTAAGTGCTACTGAGCATGCATTTGCTAACAAAACCAATGGTCTTGTTACAGCAACCAGTATGGACGTGGATTTGCAATACTTTGAACCCGTGTACATTTCAGGTGACGATACAAGCTTTGGCTCGTATGGCGACTTAATCCCAGTGGTTGGACTCTACAAGATTAACTGGGCTGCATACAATGCTGCCCATCCAAAACCTTAATTTAGTCAACCAATGGTGATGACTAAACGTGTTCCCAACAGTTCCTGACCAACATAAAAATGGTAAACCTCTAGTTCCAAACGGTTTAGGCGTACTATACGTCCTGTTTGCCATTGTATGCCTCTTTTTAATTTATTTTTTTGAGATCGAAAGTTTCGCATCTGTTAGTGGTATTTCTGCTCCTTTAACTCTTGCAGTGTGCATTCTCTTCGGAGGATTTATGGGATTACTTGATGACTGGATGGATCTAAAATGGCGTTACAAAGCATTTATGCCCTTAATTGCTGCATTGCCTTTGGTTTATTTTGCAATAGGTATGAATGTTCGTACCTCAATTGTTCTACCTTTCATTGGTTCTGTAGATTTCGGAATTTGGTACTTCTACCTAATAATTCCCTTGATCGTAATGATTGTAACTAACACCGTTAATATGCTCGGTGGTTTTAACGGTCTTGAATCTATTTGTCCTGCAATAGTGCTCTTAGGTCTAATGAGTATCTCGGCTTTAACATCTTCCTACTACCTGTTGATGGTTGGACCGATAATTTTCTGGTTAATACTTGCTGCTTTAAATCTTAAAGGAAAAATATTTGTAGGCAACTCTGGCAGTTTTGCTATTGGCATGACCATCGCATCATTTGCCATAATTGCTGATGTAAAACTCAGTCTGCTAATTTCAATAATACCTTACATCTTCAATTCTTCACTGATTCTGTTAACAGTCTTTTTTACACACAAAAAAGCCTTAATTGCATTCAAAAATAACAAACTGGAATCCAACCATAAACGCAGTTTAGTCACAACAATAACCTATCATCGACCGTTAACTGAACGCAAAATAGTTGCAATAGTCTCCATAATAGTTACGATATTTACGTTGCTTGCAATTGCCTACTCTTTCCTTTCAATTCTTGTCTAGGCAAAAAACTGTGCCAGTTTTGTTAAGCCAATGATTTCATCAAAGTTTAATCCCAACGCATCTAGCACTTGGTCAAAAGTTGATTGTAGATATGCAATGTATTTGTCAGTGTCAATTTCGTTTTTGTAAGTCAACTCAACAGGTTTTACGCGTTCTTTGTTACTGTTGACTTTTACAAAGCTGATAAGGTCACCTGCTCGTAATTCTTTTCCGCTTTTCTGTAAAATAAATGCTGCCTTTACATGTTGAGGCGTAGTTTTCGTATATCTGCTAAGATCATCACCTAGAACAACGTGAAATGCAAGTTCAGTGTTATCGCTCCATTCGCGTCGTTTTAGACGTGTGTATCTGTCTTTAACAATGCCTGCTATATCTTTTTTTGCGTTTTCGAATTCTGCAGGTGTTTTGACTTTTGCGAGACGATCTTTCATTTGGTTAAATGCATCTTTGATAAAAACTGGAATATGTTTCTTTTTACCTGTTAAACCTTTAACATCCACTGTGCCATTTTCTAATACTCCTAAATAATTTTTTTTACGGGCACTAAAAACTGCGTATCTGTAGACTTTGTCAACATCAATGTTCATGTTTAAATTCTGTTCTGTCCAGTTGGCTACTTCTTCGATTTGTTCTTTAGATGGATTTTTGAGAAATAAACTATCCGTGTCACCGTAAAGTACTTTTACGCCTGATATTTCGGCGTGTTCAAGGATTTGGGTGATGCTATAGCGTCCTATTGCAGCTGTTGCCTCAGCAACTGGTGGACAGTAAAGATCAAAACTGTCTGCTCCAAAAACGCCATAACTAGCGTTTAAAATAACTTTAAGGGCTCCTTGTACAGTGTTGTACCAGCTTCGTAGTTCGGGTGGTAAGGTTTTGTCTTTGGCACGACTTTTATACCATCTTACACGTAAATCTCTAAGTGATCCAATAAGTAAACTTTCAAGGGCTCTTTTTTTAGTGCAAACCCAATGTTGTGTGTCTGGAATCATTCTTTTTTTGCACTCAGGGTGAATGCAATCAATTGATTGGTAGCCAAGGTTCCAAACTTTGATGATTGATGGATACAGGCTGGGGAAGTCCATGACTGCAACGTTAAAGTGAACCCCTGGTGTGGGTTCAACTACGATTGCGCCTTTGTATTTTTTGCCCTTAATTGTTGCTGTTGTGCTGGTTTTACCTTTTTTTGTTAGTATGTCTTCAGCATTTGGAATTAATAGTCCCCTTTTGCGGTGTTCACGGTGCATAAAGTTGCGTATCCAACGGCTGACTCCTTGGCGGCTCACGTCTTCCATTGGCATGCTGCTGATACGTGCCAGTACCAGTATTAGTTTCATGGCAGAATCATCTTCAAAACTTGTCAGTTTATAGGTGATTTCTGAATCGCGAAGACAGTAATGAGCTAGCTCGTTATAGGTGAGATCTCCAAAAGCTTTGTCTAAATGAATTTTTTCCATCCCTAATAGTGCTGCACCGACATCGCCTAGGCTTACATCTTTGTAGCGGTTACTAAAAGCATAACCTTGGATTGAACGGTTAAAGAAAAACTTGTAGAGGTCTATGTGAATGCCATATTTTATCAAACAGACTCGTTTTCCAACTTCAATTGGAATTTCTGTTTTGGAGATTCCAAGGTTTACGGCTCGGTGAACCAGATAACGAAGGTCAAAATCATCACCGTTAAAGGTTAAAATGAATGGAAAATCGTTTAAAACTTTGAAAACCTGGCGTAACAAGTCTTCTTCGGTTTCACAATATTCTATAGCTATATCTGTAGTTGTTTGGGTTTTTTCGTTTGACCTGTCTTGTCTTTTGAGAACAAGTACTCTTTTATCTCCATCAGAGCTATAAATTGAGCATGCAATTACTGGACACGCGCCTTCCCGTGCATCAGGTACGCGATTAGACAGTGGTGAGTACACTTCAATATCTATGGCTGCTCTGCGGAATTTAGGTGCGGGGTACTCAAGAAGTTTAGCCCACATCTCAGCAAATTCCTGTTCATCTGATGTTTCATCACTGAAGATCTCATGAATTTTTCTAAGTGCTTGTTCCGCTTCGTGAACAGAGGTTTCTTCTAAATTTCCGTTCTTTATTTGGTAAATCATTCCAGGCAAGAGTTTTTGGTCGTAAATGTATGATTGATAATACTTAATTTTTGATTCCCAAATTTTAGTGTCACTGTCTTGAATTTGACAACCGCACACTTGGGGATGATCTTCTGGAATTATGTCTCTTATTGTGCCATTTGGTCTACCACCTATTGCAAGGGGGTCTTTGGCCACGATTTTTGTTACTTGAATGTCCTGGTTGGATAATGGATCAAATTTTTGTTCAACTATACAGCTGTCAAAGCCTTGATGTTTGACAATTCGTTCAAACTGTAAAACTTTCTCTTTTGGTAGGTTGGTTAAACAGTACGGTTTATGCCCCGTGTTGTCCTGCCAAAAATATAACTCTCCTGATTCAGGTTCGTAAAGTTTAATGATTGCTTTTCGTTGGCGACCATTATAAGCTGCAGAAACAAAGTATGAAGATGGAAGATCAAGAGGCGCCGTTGGAGGTAAAACTCGTGGTTTTCTTTCTTTTTTAACTGGTGGCTGGCCAATTTTTTCTTCAATTGGCTCTGTTTGTGCTATTTTGGGTTCCGGTTCCTTTTCAGTTTGCACTGCTTTAGCTGGTTGAGGTGTTACTGGTTTGTTTTCTTTTGTAAAGAATGAGTCTAAAGTTCTATTCTGCGCCATTCCCTTAGTTCCTTAACTGTTTTATTGTATTAACCGACTAAAATCTTTAACCACTAAAAAAAGTTATCTTGTAAACTATTCCTCTACAAAAATAAATTTTGATCAAAGGTTTGTTCTAGTTAACGAATTTATATAATTGGAGCTGCCCTTCTTCTGAACTTAACTTGACCCACAACTCAGTCCTTGGTTTTTTGGCTTAATCAGGCTGTCAAGTGATACCCCGAGCTATTTTAACGAATAATAACATTGATTTTGAAACAAACAAGACTCCACACCAAAAAACAAAAAACCAGCCACAACAAACAAAACAAACACAAAAACCACTACCAAACCAAACAACCCAACAAATCACGAGTTTCGCACTTAGTGGCATATAGCAGTAGCCAAGGCCCGTTGAATGGCAGGCTTAATGACAAACCAATTTTGCTGATAAGGGGTAGTCAGATCGCGTCGTCTTCTCGTGTGCTTTCGCACTAAAGCAATGAAAGAAAGCCCGATATGATTACGACCGGCTCGGCCAGAGTTGGCCTGACAGCGACCAAAACCGCAATTTTGCTTCAACTCCCTGTGCATTACCTCAATACTCCAACGCCTCTCAAAGTACGCTTTAACCTGTTCGCGAGTTAAATCAAGACGACTTGAGCCGATATAGTCCGTGCGGCCGTTTTTGCCCACAAACCGGAATAGCTTGATCCAACCATACCCTTTCAGATGAACTTTCAACCCTTCGTCGGGTATATCTAACTTGCAAATCTGAATATGCGGTTTGTTAACTAAGCGATTACCCCTCAAACCCATCACCCAGTCCCACCCATGAGAACGAATGCTTTTGAGGTTGTCTAGCGAGCTGTACCAACTGTCCGCAACTACCATTTCCGGCTCAAGACCACGTGTTTTAGCCGATGATAGCATTTCTCTGAAATGGTTATTCTTGGTTTTGCCGTCTTCCGGCGGATTCCAGATGCGGTAATCTATCGGGGTATACTCATCTTTGCTCGTTTGCCATAGTGCGTTAACTACTCCGATGCCTTTCACAATGCCGTGTTCAGCTCCCGAATATTGCCAGTTTACCAATTCCATTTTTTGGCTGCGACTCTTGTTTATCACTACATCATCGAACGCCAAAATACCGCTATGACCCGCTATTTCTTTGCTCGCAATTTCCCATAAATTCTTAGGTTGCACCTTTGCATTCGCAAGCCACCTTGATATGCTGTCGTGCGACAATGTCATATTTTTGGGAGCTACTTCACTTAGGCTCAGCGCTGAGTATCTTGTTGATGTTACTTCTAAAAATGAACAGTACAGTTCTCGTGAGCATTTTGAT
>WQYG01000022.1 GCA_009781395.1 Candidatus Bathycorpusculum sp.
TCCATCACCAGAGGCAGATAATATTCGAGATCCATCTAAACTATACACTGCACTATACACAAAACTGGTGTGGCCTTTGAAAATACGTAGACATTTGCCTGTTTCTCTATCCCACTCCCTAACAGTCTCATCTCTAGAGGCAGATAATATGCAAGACTCATCTGCACTATACACCGCATTATGTACATAACTGGTGTGGCCTTTGAAAATACGTAGACATTTGCCTGTTTGCCTATCCCACTCCCTAACCGCCCCGTCCATAGATGTTGATAATATTTGAGATCCATCTAGACTATACACCGCACTTCCTGCGCCATGGGTATGGCCTTTGAATGTGCGTATGCATTTGCCTGTTTGCCTATCCCACTCCCTAACAGTCTCATCTCTAGAGGCAGATAATATGCAAATCTCATCTGCACTATACACCGCACTATACACGTAACGTGTGTGGCCTTTGAAGATGCGTATGCATTCACCAGTTTGCCTATCCCACTCCCTAACAGTATTATCCTCGGATGCAGATAGTATACGCTTACCATCAACACTATACACAGCACTACTCACAGCACTATTATGATCCACAAAAGTATGTAATATCTGCCCAGTCTCTCTATCCCACTCCCTAACAGTCTTATCCCAAGACGCCGTTAGTATACGAGTACCATCTAGACTATACACAGCACTTTCCACACCATTGGTGTGGCCTTTGAAAATACGTAGACATTTGCCTGTTTCTCTATCCCACTCCCTAACCGTCCCATCATAAGAGGCCGTTAATATGCGAGATTCATCTGCACTAAACGTCACACTTTTTATGCCCCCAGAATGTCCCTGAGGTAGAAGAGTAATATCTGAAATAGTACTCTCATTGAAACAAGTGGCTCTATTTGGTGTAGAAAACAAAATGTTGTTCAGGGGTACATTGGTCAAATTCAACTTGGATAAATTCTCATCCACTATCTGATCTTTACGGGATGTACGCCAAACACCAATAACATTATTGACCGCAAAACCTGCCTGAGAATCATCCAAGCGTAACCTGTCAAGTAATTCATGTAATCGTGTTCGAATATTACACTTTTCTTGGTTTTGATAATCTCCATAATACCCACCAAGCATATCAAAGATATAAGAGGGTAATATACGGTCTTTGATTTCTTCTGGAATGAACTTTCCTGTCTCAGATAACGCTATAGCTAATGCGTTATCGATGTGTAACGCAGACAAAAAATCACGAAAGTGTTGATGTCGGAAAGTATAACGCTTTTTTTCAGCACGTATATCTTCGGTGGATAACAGATGAAATACATTAACGAGTAGGTCTATAATAGATGGTGTATCTGGGTGAGCGGTATTAAAAAGCAACTCTTTAAGTGGTTTATCTGGACAACGAATTTTGTACCGTTCTATGGCTTCATCTAAGAATGTACCTGCGCTTGAACGGATGAATGTCTCGTTTTTAACAAGATAGTCTTCCATATCTTGTCGCATAGTTCTTTTTTCTTCTGAGAACAACCCTTTACTTTCCATTCGCCAAGCCGCATAGGGAGCAACCCAAAAAAGCGCAACATAGGTAGAATAAAGATCGTTCTGTTGTTTACTGTCCACTAACTTAACTAGTTGACACAGTAGATAATTGTATATCAATTCGCCCTTGGTCTGGGGACCCATATTAGTTTTAAAGGGTTTGAACTGAAATATACCTGATTTTTCCTCACTTTTTTGTTTTATAGCACAGGTGTTGGCAAACAGTGTTAACATCATAGGGGTCGCAAGAAGTTTCTGAGGGTTATCTGGTAAGTTGACATTACACAAGTTTGGGTTGGCAGTTTTAACGCTCATCCAAAATTTTTCAATTCTCTCCGAAGATAAAGGTTCAATGTTATATGATACAAAGCCCTCTAACGCATCATAAGTATCTAAATTGTATCGAGAGGTGATGACAATACGTGTTTTAGGTCGAGCGACAAAAAGTTTGATCTCCTCAATCACGGCCATGTTTGGGTCTCTATAGATTTCGTTAAACCCATCCAGTAACAAAATAACCGGATCCTTTGTAGTACTCAAATCAAAATTATCATAATAACGTTTTAGGTATGAGGTAATGAAATTTTTCTGTTTTTCAATGTTGTATTCATTTAATGGAACATACAATGGCAACTCTTTTTTCTCTTTTAACCACTCTTCCCAAATTCGCAGTAGAGAGGTTGTTTTACCTGTACCGCCTTCACCTATGAAGATAAAGTTGCCCTCGTGATTTTTGAGGGTGTCAAGTAATGTTTCAGTCTTTTCATTTGGGTTTTTAAGTAAGATATCGATAGGTTTTGTGTCAGCAAATAAATTCTCATCGAATTTGAGATAAGCAAATCGCCCTTCACGTAAACGCTGATAATGAGTCTTGGAATTTTTAAACAACAATAAACTAGTCAGTTGTGATTCATGTGCATATGGAGATGAAAAACCAATACGACCTTTGATGTAGTGTTCATATTTTGCCATTAAAGTTGCGTTACTAGAAAAGGTCTCTGTAATGGTGTCCCAAAACATCTCCTCCACAATATCTACTGTGTATTTTCCACGGAGCTCTGTTATGAAATCTTGAACTTTGTTATCTCGGTCATGTGAGGTCATGATGAATATTTTGTCAACATTTGTTTGTTGAACAATTTTTTCAACATCACCAGCAATATCCTTAATCAAACGATCAGCATCTGATACTGTGTAATTTTTACATTGTGCTACGTAAATGCGATTAGTTTGTTTAACACTACATTTTATGTCAATTCCATGCTGTCTTTGTCCTTTTCTCCCATAGATTTGCCAGTTTAAACCAGTTTTTTCACGAAGAATATCTCTGCAAAGCTTTTCAAAGGCTTTGTCATCGTCTAACTTGGGCCATATCGCACGGGATGACATAGTAAATCTCAGGTGTTAGTTAGATATTTAGTGTTTATATGTTCTTCCGCAGTAGTGTTTACCAGCATGTTTTCTGGCTTTGTTTTATCAGATATTTCCAAAGTATCTATTTAATGTGCAGAGTAGTTCGCCTACTGTTATGCCTGCGTTGAAAGATACTATGTAGTTTTGTGTATCTGTTGCGTCATCAGCAAAATGTTCGTAGCGATCTACTATTGGGGAGACAAATAGTGTAGGAATTTTCCCTGCAGACATTTTTACGATACCGTGGGTGGTTTCAATTGTTGCGGCTGTTCCTGTTTTTGGGTATTGTTTTTTAAATGTGTCATATGCTGCAGAGTCAGCTTGTTTGTATGTTGTATAGTCGATTAGATTTATTGCACCTATAGCAACATACTCGGGATTTGCAATACAAGTCATTGCTGGCTTGGCTGGAGCGTTTTGTGCTGGGATAAATTTGGATACTACCTTTTTTTGAAAAACCTCATCCACTAACTTGTAGATTTGAGGTGGGACACTATTTTTTAGTAAATCAACTGTAATATCTAAGTGACTTGTTGTAGAAGGGTCATAATCTCTGGCATCAAACATGTAAAAGGTTCCACCAATATACACTGACGCATTCAAAGATTCTGAACCTTGTTGAATATCAGGAGTCGATTCAGCAGTACTGACACTAATAACAAGATCAGGCTTATCAGACTCAATGTAACTTGGCAATACCCTATACTTTTCCTCTGAACTAGAAGCACTCACATTAACATCCATTAAATCTTCAATACAACGAACACATACCTCAATATGTTCCATATGAAAAACTGCGCGAGGCTCACTCATTCGACAATCACCATTCTTAGGTGTGTTAATAACCAAAGGAAACGGCAACTCTTTAGGCCTTAACTTTGGATTTGTCAATGCGTTCAAAACTGGTTCAGTTTCCCAATTCTTATTCACAATAACCTCTATTTTTCGCTTCAACTATTATTCCCCTCTGCTAAACGGTATAAATCTAATTCTATTTAGCGTTTTGGCGATAAATCAAGTTTTATTAACGAAAAAGAGTTTTTATTGTTTTAATGTTTGTCTATATTTTTTGTGCCTCTGCTTCAAGGCGCATCATATTCACATGTATAGGGTCTTCCTTGTTTATAGAATACTTTGAAATATGGCGTTCAACAACTTTTTTAACAATTTCGTCACGCAGTTCAGTTGGAACTCGTTCGGTGTATGGCATACAAGTTGTTCGCACAAACCCCGCAAGCCCTTCAGCATCAGAGAACGTCATAACTTTAGGCAAAAGCTCAAGACGTAGAGGTGTCAACTTTGCTTCATTTAACAGTACCCGATATTCTTCAACATCCAAAAACGAATAAGGAAAACTAAAATCACTAAAATAACATTTCCACTCCGGCAGAACCCGTAGTTCATCAAAACATCTAAGCACCGACTCTGTGTTACCTCTACCGCCCATCTGGAAAAGCAAACGACCCTGAGACTTTAAACACCGAAAGACACCCCTAAGTACCGCAGCTTGATCCAAAACCCAATGCAAAGCAGCATTAGAAAAAACTAGATCAAAATCCTCTTGAAAACTAATGTTCCGAGCGTCCATTACTTCAAAACTAAGATTAGAATACTTTGACAATGAAACGGCAGATTTTGCCAGATTAATCATATGCTCTGAACTGTCAACACCAACTACTCTACCCTTAGGCAACTGATTAGCAAGCTCCATAGTAATTTTGCCAGCACCACACCCTACATCAAGCACTACTTCATTACCTTTGAGATTAAGTTTAGACATAAGCTCCTTTGCCCATTGATACTGATGCTGAGAGTTATCCGCATAGTCTTTTGCATCCCAAACATAGTTTTTAGGTACAGCCATAAAATTACCCGCCAAACAATTAGAGTGGACATACTAAAATGTTTAAAATTTATTTAATCAAACATTACAAGTATCAAACATGAAAGTCAGGGTCTTTAACAGACGTAAAATTACGTCACTTGTTTACTGATTTAGGTAAAAGTGTAAAAAATTTTTAGGAGACATGATGACATATCATCATGCTTTGTGTTGACACTTTATGACATCTAATCCGTTGTTATAAAACGGAAAATACACAACCAGTACAAGATGTTTTATGTTGATATTCTATGACATCTAATCCGTTGTTATAAAACGGAAAATACACAACTGGGACGAACCCTTTTTCGTTTAACTTAGCATCTACCTCTTTAAAATTAGCGCAAGAAGGCTCAATATAAAACGATTTGTATTGCATGCCCGATTGAAGAATCATGTTTATAGTCTCATCAATATTTAGACCAGAAGCGTGAGATTCTGCGCTGATTCTAAATGGAACACTGATAGGCGCAAACTGATATTTGCTTTGCGATGTATTATTACAAGAATCTTCAAAAACGAATTCAGCATTTAATTTTTCAGAAATGAATTTCAAAAACTTCTTTGTTTTATCGGTGGGCATTTCCAAGCGTCTTTTCAATTGGGAACAATTGTAAATTTTTCCCATTATAATCCTACTTTCACCCGTTGGACTGTAACTCGTACGAATCCCTAACGCTTTAAAACCTATGTTTTTCTTTAATTCTACTGAACGCCCTGGAACACAACTAGCATAAACTAGCAAAGGCTTATTATCAATTTTATTTTGTAAATCTTCGTAGAATTTATTTCGCTCAGCTTCTAACTTTTCACCTATGCTATAACCTGGATAATTCACTCCACCTCTTCGGTATGGCTCATCAACTAAAAGATGAGCCAATTTTACACGGACAGCATTTTTAAATGGTGCATAATATGCTGCTGCATGTCCAACAACTTTATCGTTGTGGATAGCAACCCACACTTTATTTTCTTCAACAAATTTTTTGTTTTTATCTATATCAATTAATTCTACATAGTGATATTCTGGATCCTTGTAATTATTTTTAAACAGTGATACTATGCCTTCGCTGTGTTGTGGAGTTCCTAGGATAATGTTGATTTCTGACATAAAAACAACCGATTTTATTAATGGACAGTAGTGCTTATAATTCTTTGTGATTTTATTGGCCTTTGCTTTTCGCCTTTTTGAGATGTGTTACAAAAGGGGAAAAATGTCAAACTAAATGTAGTAATACCTATAAAATAGTTAATGATTTCATGTAATAAAAATGGTGCAGGCATGAAAATCAAGTGGCTTCAGTTTGCTGATTTACATTTCAGTACTAACGAACATTTAGACGCAGACTCCGTAAGGGTTGCTTTATTGGATTGTTTATCCGAGTTACGGAAAGAAACTGAATTTGATTATGTATTTATAGCTGGAGACTTAGCAAACAAAAATGACTACACAGCTACTAAAACAATTGTAAAAGACATAATAAGTCGTACAGGCGTAAAGCTTCTAAATGTGTTTTGGGCAGTGGGTAATCATGATATTGAGCGCGGCTCAAAAATGCGAAACAGTATTATTAATGGAATTCGTAAAGCCGAAAATCCATCACTTGAATTTGAAAATGTTATGAAAGATGAAAACAAACATGACTTTTTAACAAAGGATAGCATGTCTGATTACATACGGGAGTATAATCAGTTATTTAATCGAAAACTATCTACCACAGAGATTTATAATGCGCACATTGGCTACTCTTTGGAACATTTTAATCTTGTAGTCCTCAATACCTGCTTGACCTCATGTGATGATAATGACAAAGATAACCTACTGATTGCAGAACCTACGCTGTTACAAGTTTTTAACAAATGTGACAAAAGTAAACCCATAATTGTACTTGGACATCACGGCAAAAATTTTTTTCAAAAAGACCAACAAGAGAAACTTTCAACATTATTTGAAAGAGCAGAAGTAGACATTTACCTTTGCGGCCATGCCTCCAGTTTAGGTTACACCTGGTTTAACGATATAAAAAACAGTATTCCACAAATTACGTGCGGTAACGGTACACTTGACGGTAATTTTCGCACATTTTCTTTCATGTGTGGCGAATATGATACAGATATCCACACTATACAGATTATCACATACAGTTACTCAAACAACAGTAAAACATTTCATAAAGACGACCACATATTATCTAGTCGAACACAAGATAACATTTTTGTTCTACATAGACTTGTCACACCCTCTGAACCAAAATATTCATTGGAAGACGCTGATTTATTTTACCGCTCACGACGATATTACAAGTTACTGGAAAAAAGAAATCAACCCCCAAACCAATCAAATGTGGAGAAAACACTTTTCCCAAAAGTCCAACTATTTGACTCATCTGAACATGGTAAAAATGATGAAACACTCTATAACTTGATAGATATTTTACCTAAAAATTTCGCTCTCTCTAAAAAACAGAAAAATTTACTCGTTATCGGAGAAGGAGGTACGGGTAAAACCACTGCATTATTGCATTTTTGGGAAACTTTACTAGAAAACGAAGAAGAATTACCCCTGTACATACCACTAAACGAATACACGACAGAATCAGACTTTATTCAAAAATACATTAAAAATTGTTATGAACAAATTAATATACTCAAACTGAAGCGCAATTTTGTGTTATTGCTCGATGGTTTTAACGAAATATCCCGTGACACACTTCCATTAATTAAAGAAATTAAAAAGTTATTAGACGAAAAAACGGATTCAGCAAAGTTCATACGTATCATTATCACCTCACGGGACAAGTTTATTGATATTGAAGATTATCAAAAAATTGGGTTCCAACAATATAAAATACAGCCACTTGACTCCGATGTAGTACAATCGTATCTTACAAGCAATGAAATTGTTGATATTGTTAAATTGCGTGAAGAATTGTACTCACCAATGATGTTAACACTGTATGTAAAAACCGATGACTTGCAGAAAAAAATAGTAAAGAAGAAGCAAATAGAAAAGGACGAAATATTTGAGAAACCTAACTCGACACGTGGAGAACTATTGTATAATTATATGCTCTGCCAAATTTTTAACTGTGAGATACACACACGGTTAGACGAAATTAGTTCTACCTGGTATACGTTGTTTGAAGTTGCACCGTTTATTGCTCATACCATGGAGTCTTCCAGCAAACTCCAACATGAACTACTCACAGACAAAACAGAGAATTTTCACATCAAAGAAAAAGACCTGATACAACTAATCTCAAAGTTTTGTAAAGACTCTCCAGTTGAACAACAAATAAAATACATTCCTAATCAGCACCTCCAGAATTTAGTCAATAGGTATAGGTCTCTATCGAAGACTAATACAAATAAAGTTAAAGATATACTGATAGATCAACATCTACTAAGAGAGGAAAATAAACAATATACTTTTCAACATCAGTTTTTTAGGGATTTCCTGTCTGCGTGTCACATCGCTAATGTCATTCGAAAAAGCCTTGATGTTAAACCCTTTAACTTACCGTCTGAAGCTTCCAGTCGAGTCTGGCCAGATTATATTTGTGAAATGTTGGGCAATTATTATGGTGACTATCGAAACTGCAAGGGATATGACCAACTAAATCATACTGATCTACACGAACTACTTAACCGCTTACGATTACCGTATAAAGAAAGTAAATATGCTATAAGTAACATCATAGAAACATGGCGTAAAGCTCGAGATAATAGAATTATTGGTGAAAACTTTAAGTCATTGGATTTAAGTCAAGTAGCACTGAATAACGTTATTTTATCAGAGATCACTAAATCCAAAGTTGATCCAAAACAGAGTACATCCTTTGATGGAAGCATTATTTCTGATGGCACTCTGTTACCCCAGGGGCATTCGGGTGCAGTACGTAGTGCCATGTATAGTGGTGATGGTAAGCGTATACTTTCTGCTTCTTATGATGGCACAGTTAAAGAATGGGATAGAGAAACAGGCAAGTGTATACACACATTTGAAGGCCACACCAACCGCGTGCGTAGTGCTGTATATAGTCCTGATGACAGACATATATTATCTGCTTCTTACGATAGAACCATTAGGGAGTGGGATAGAGAAACAGGCAAGTGTATACACACATTTGAAGGCCACACCGATATAGTACAAGATGCCATATATAGTGGTGATGGTAAGCGTATACTTTCTGCTTCTTATGATGGCACAGTTAAAGAATGGGATAGAAAAACCGAACAGTGTTTACAAACCATTAAAGTCTCCTCAAAAAGGGTGAATGATGTGGAGTATAGTCCCGATGGAACTTGCATATTATCAGCATTTTTAACCGAATCTGAAAGTGGTGCAGTTAAAGAGTGGGATAGACAAACTGGACAGTGTCTACACACATACGAAGGACACACAGGTAATGTATGTAGTGCTGTGTATAGTAAGGATGGTGATGGTAAGCGTATACTTTCTGCTTCTTATGATGGCACAGTTAAAGAATGGGATAGAGAAACTCAAGAATGTTTAAGAACATTTAGAGGACACGCCGACAAGGTGAGGTGCGCTGTGTATAGTGCGGATGGTAAACATATACTCTCAGCATCCGAAGATGGAACTATTAAAGAGTGGGATAGAGAAAAAGACAAGGGTACACCATTTAACGACCCTAAAGAAGGTCATACTAATTGGGTGAGGTGCGCTGTGTATAGTGCGGATGGTAAACATATACTCTCAGCATCCGAAGATGGAACTATTAAAGAGTGGGATAGAGAAACTAAAACCTGTTACCACACTTTTAAAGGAACCCCTAACTGGACTCAAAAGGCAGTATTTAGTGCTGACGGTTATAGGGTACTTACAGCTGTTGATCGAAATATTATGGAGTGGGATAGAGAAACAGGGGCGTTTTTACACATACTTAGAGGACATTCTAAATTGGTTAGTAGCGCTGTGTATAGTGCGGATGGTAAACATATACTCTCAGCATCCGAAGATGGAACTATTAGGGAATGGAATAGAGAAACTGGATCGTGCATACTAAACATTACAGTCTCTTCTGATGAGGCGAATATTGCGGTGTATAGTAAGGATGAGACTCGAATACTCTATGCACTATATGATGGTACTGTTAAGGAGTGGAACAGAGAAACAGGTAAGTGCATAGATATAGTTAGAGGACACAATAAGAAAGTGTGTAGTATGCTGTATAGTGTTGATGGTTATAGGGTACTTATAGCATACGAAGATGGTGTTATTAAGGAGTGGGATAGAAACGCTCAGCAGTCATTGAAAGTTTTTAATAGTCATAATGGTGCTGTGTTGAGTGTTGTATATAGCGCTGATGGCAAGTATATACTCTCAGCATCTGCGGATCGTGATGTTAAAGAGTGGGATAGAACCACAGGGGAGTGTATACGTTCTTTCGTAGGGCATAAAAGTCGAGTGTATAGTGCCGTGTATAGCACAGATGGGTCACATGTACTTTCGGCTTCTTATGACAGTACTGTTAGGGAGTGGAAAAGAGAAAAACCTAAAGAGTATGACAAGTTTGAAAGCCAGTTTAATGGTGTGCAACGTGCTGTGTATAGTGGTGATGGCAAGCGCATACTCTCAATATCGGATAACGGAGTTATTATGGAATGGGATAGAAAAAATAGTAAGCACCCTTCGAATACACACCGGCTGTTCCATGGCGTATTTATCAAAAACTGTAGTTTCAAGGGTTGCAACTTTTTGACCACTAACATTAAGCAGATAGTACACTCATACAGTGGCAATATGCTAAACACTTTTCTAACAGCCGTCAAAATATCAAAACTGCGAAATGAACCACGCAAAATCAACATAGATTTAGACCCTGAGGTTCCAAAAAACCTGTTAATCACTGGATCAAACGGTAGTGGCAAAACAAGTCTATTAAATCAGCTTAACATAGCCGTGAATAACATCATTAATAGTAGCAACAACGCGAATAATGAGGTTTCAGCAACTTTTTCAGGCACTCACAGTGATAAAGTACAAGTGCTACAACTCGAATGCAATAATGGTTATTACCGAGTTGTTTTCATTCCGGCAGGGCGTTCATACAATAAAGATGGCTCTTCCAATTTCTGGAACAAATTGGATGAAATACAGGGGAATATTCACAGGTGTAACACTGAAAAAAATCTTGAAGACGAAAAATATTGGAGCGAGTTGTTGGAAAAATATAAAAATGCACTACCGCAGTTATTCGCTAACGATACTATAAAAACAGAATATAAGTATGATCCTGAAGCAAATAAACATCGTTTTCGTGTGTATCATGAACTTGAGGGCGATCCTGAAAGAGTTTTTGAATTGAATCGCGATGCGTTGCCAGATGGTTACACTTCTGTTTTGAATATTTTCTGGGCAATTATACAACCCCATTGGGATACCAAAATTCCCTTCAGTTGCATTCGTGGATTGGTTCTCATTGATGAATTGGAAACTCATTTGCATGTCCGAATGCAAAAGACACTTTTACCCTTTCTGACGGATTTTTTTCCTGAGGTCCAGTTTATAGTGGCAACTCATTCACCATATGTGTTGAATTCAGCAAAAAACGTAGTCATATATGATATGGAAAAAAATAAATTGACTGAAATAAAAAATAATGAGACGTATGGGTTACAAAGCTGGTATGTTAACGATATTTCACAAAAACTTTTAGATTGCCCTGAATATTCAGAAAAGGTGGAGAAAACGTTGAAGAAGTATGACGACCTATGTGAAGAAGGGAATAAAGCTAATGCATATCAAAAATATGTAGAATTAAATGAAATGCTACTAGACGATGTTCCACTAAAAAGGTTATTGCGTGAACAAATGAAATGGTTGGATTGTACTGACGATGAGGAAGTTAAACCGACCAAAGATTGAACCTGATAATCTTCAGGAACTCAAAAAGAAATGTTCCGCATATGATACAGTTAAGCCCTACATTCGGACTGAACTCTTTAAGATATCAAATAGTAAATGTGCTTACTGCGAAACTAAACTTGATCGAGAATACGAGCAACAAATTGAACATTATCAGTGTCAGGATAATCATAAAAATAAGGTGATGGAGTGGACTAATTTACTGCCTGCTTGTAATGCGTGCAACACAAGCAAAAACCTCAATCATAAACGCGATCATTGTAAGTGGAATACTCAGAAAATATGTGTCGTTAAACAGGTTATTATTAACCCAATGGACGATTATCCACAAAAACATTTGTGTTATTCCTCTGAGAGAATGCTACTTAGGGGCAAAGACGAAAAAGGGGAAAAAACAGTTGACTCTCTATCACTAAACCCCAAACACACTATATTAAATCCCTCTTCTATTGACAAAAAAAACGCGACAAATTTCAGCAGACTACATAAATTGGTACTTAGTACAGTCAGTTCGTTTGTTAAAGAGTTGGACAAAAGTATTGCCAAAAACAAAGTAGATGAGCAGACAAAAATGGATTTGCTCAAAAATGTTGACGAATTAATTGAGTACACATCTCCCAATGGGGAAGATAGTGCAAAATTTGCTTCAGCAATTTTTCAGCACATACAATATGGCACCATAAAACCTAAGGTTGAATCGACGCATATCTTTGATGAAATAAACCTGCTGACTAAAATAGATCAGCTTGAGAATAACGTGAAAGATGCTGCGTTTGATCCTTCTACACGCGACCTAATCGACATGTTTGTTATCCTGTTGGACGAAAGTATTGTCAAAAATAAAATGGATTGTTCGACAAAAGAGCAGTTGATAGAGTATATTGACAAATTAATTGAGTACACATCGCCTAATTGTGAAAAGAGCGGAAAATTTGCTTCAGCAATTTTTCAGCACATAAAGTATACTGACATAAGACCTAAGGTGGAATCGAATCGCATTTTTGATGAAATAAACCTGTTGGATAAAATAAACAAACTTGATGACAACATGAAAAGTGTTGTGTCTGTGTCTCCCCCATACAAAAATGGGGTTTAACGTAAATAAAATGCGATATCCATATATCAGATTATACGCAGTAAGGAAGTGATTGAGATGCCTTGTAGATTTTGTGATCTATTACTTCAAGAAGATAATGATACGTTAATAATGGCGTTGAAGTATGGGAAGTTGTTTTTGAATTTTAATCAATGTTTCAATGGGCGAGTTATGTATGTTCTTAGTAAGCATTATAATGATATAGCAGAAATTGAACTTGATGAATATTGCGCTATGTCAAAAGAACTGCTGGTTATTAGTAAAGTTATCAAGGATATTTTTTCTCCTGATTTGATAAATGTTGTATCGTTGGGTAATCATGTTCAGCATACTCATTGGCATATAATACCTAGATACAAAGATGATTCTAACTGGGGGCATCCTCCTTGGCCACATGGCAAGAACATTTTATCGTCAGAAGAGTTAAAGTTAAAAAGTAAATTTATACGTGAACAGTTAATGCAAAATGAATACTTTAGAAACTTGGCTTTAACGAGTAACTCTGGAGGTTTGTAACATAGAGCCCGTTTGTTATCGTGCATATCCCTATCCTCTTAAAATGGACAACATGTTTTTGGGCTGGCAATATTCATGTAACATATTAACAAAGTTAAATCAAAAGCTTTCTGAACATTTTGATAATGATGATTTAACAATAGCTGTTGCTGGGTCTTTTGGAAGGTTCGATGCAGGTGAACCATCTGATTTGGACTTTTATGTTGTAAGCGATAATGTTCATACAAATCAACAAATACATGAAACTGTTACAAAGTTTGCAAAAGAATTGAAGCTGAAACTACCCAATACGGAGGGCACCTTTTCTAAAGTACTAGAATTGCCTCAAATTATTAAAAAGATGGGGGGTAACCATGAAACCCCTGATGAACTGGCACAGAGATTATTATTACTCTTAGAGACACAGCCAATATATAACGTGGAATTTTATGAAAAAGCTGTCAATGGAATACTGGATAAGTATTTTGATTTACATAAGAAACACCCATACAAAGAAGCTGTAATCTTGTTAAATGACTTGATAAAGTATTTTCGGTACATATGCATGAATTATCAGTTTAACTTTTGGGGTAACAACGAAAAATGGGTTATACGTAATATCAAATTACGCCACAGTCGTGTGATAATGTATGCAGGGTTATTATTTGTATTATTAAATGCAAGCAAACATGGTGTAGAAAAGACTGAATACATAAAAAATATGGTTAACCTAACCCCTGTTGAGAGAATTAATGCGGTATTAACAGAAAATGATGTTGACCCTTCACCGTTATTTGAGTGTTATGACAAGTATCTATGCAGCATTAACAATGTAGCTGTCAGAGAATCTTTTAATGCCTGTCCTTTAGAATATACGGATAGATATGCCAATCCGGTTTTTAAGGAGCTGAAAGCTAACTCGGACTGTTTGCAAACATTTTTAACTAATTCTGTATTGGACATGCGAGGAAAATGGTCTCCAAAAGCTTTTGAATATCTAATATTTTAACAATTAGAAGAAAATTGTGCTGCCTATTTGAGCGTATATATAATCGCACCTTATCAGACTATGGCGATAAATTAGCCGTAAATTCAGTAAACTTTAATTGTGTACACTATACTTGCAATGAGACTTCAAGATAAACACTACATCAATCAATGATGGCTCCATTTTGTTTCAAAGACCGTAAATCAACCGCTGTTAAATCGGCATATTTCATGTCTACAAGATTTGCATCTAAAATTTTCATATATGCTAAAGGATAAATCGTTTCTATTAACTTTCCAGATTTACTCTCCCACACCTTAAATGTACCGTCTTTTGATGCAGAGGCAAGATATTTTCCATCAGGACTAAAACACACACTTAACACGGCATCGGCATGGTCTTTTAGTTTGCGAATTAGTTTGCCAGTTTCCCATTCCCAAACTCTCACAGTTTTATCTCCTGATGCAGAGACCAGATATTTTCCATCAGGACTAAAACACACCCCAAACACAGAATCTTCATGTCCTTCTATTGTGTGAATTAGTTTGCCAGTTTCCCATTCCCAAACTCTCACAGTTTTATCCCCTAATGCGAAGGCGGCATGTTTTTCATCTGGGCTAAAACATACACCAAACACGGCATCGGCATGGTCTTTTAGTTTGCGAATTAGTTTGCCAGTTTCCCATTCCCAAACTCTCACAGTTTTATCTCCTGATGCAGAGACCAGATATTTTCCATCAGGACTAAAACACAAACAATACACAAAAGAGGGCAGTTTTTCTAGTGTGCGGAATAGTTTGCCAGTTTCCCATTCCCAAACTCTCACAGTTTTATCCCCTAATGTGAAAGCAATATGTTTTCCATCGAAACTAAAACACACATTCAACACAGAAGAGGCATGGCCTTCTATTGTGCGGAATAGTTTGCCAGTTTCCCATTCCCAAACTCTCACAGTTTTATCTCCTGATGCAGAGACCAGATATTTTCCATCAGGACTAAAACAGGCGCTCCGCACATAATTTGTGTGGCCTTCTAGTGTGCGAATTAATTTACCACTTTCACTCTCCCAAATCATCACACTTCTATCCCATGATGCAGATGCAATGTATTTTCCATCAGAACTAAAACAAGCACACTGTACATAATCAGTGTGTCTTTCTAGTGTGCGAATTAGTTTGCCAGTTTCACTCTCCCAAATCATCACAGTCTTGTCCCATGATGCAGATGCAACGTATTTTCCATCAGAACTAAAACAAGCACACTGTACGGATTCTGCATGGCCTTCTAGTGTGCGGATCAGTTTGCCGCTTTCACTCTCCCAAATCATCACAGTTTTGTCCTTTGATGCGGAGACAAGATATTTTCCATCAGGACTAAAACACACATTCAACACAGAAGAGGCATGGCCTTCTAGTGTGCGAATTAGTTTGCCGCTTTCACTCTCCCAAATTCTCACAGTTTTGTCCTTTGATGCAGATGCAACGTATTTTCCATCAGGACTAAAACAGGCGCTCCGCACATAATTTGTGTGGCCTTCTAGTGTGCGAATTAATTTACCACTTTCTCGCTCCCAAATCTTCACAGTCTTGTCCCATGATGCGGAAATAATGTATCTTCCATCTGGGCTAAAACACACACTGTACACGGATTCTGCATGGCCTTCTAGTGTGCGAATTAGTTTGCCGCTTTCACTCTCCCAAATTCTCACAGTTTTGTCCTTTGATGCAGATGCAACGTATTTTCCATCAGAACTAAGACACACACTATGTACATAATTTGTGTGGCCTTCTAGTGTGCGAATTAATTTACCACTTTCTCGCTCCCAAATCTTCACAGTCTTGTCCTCTGATGCGGAAACAAGATATTTTCCATCAGGACTAAAACACACATTTCTCACAGAGAGCGCATGACCACGAGAAAAAAATACTCCTTTGTTTACATGAGATCCTGTAAACTTACTTCCGCGGATGTTTTTTCCTGCTAATGTACACCTTCTTAGATCTAATTTTGAAAAGTCCTCATCAGACATATCACCATCATGTGAATACCCAATTATTTTCAGAGCATTAGCAACACCCTTTTGTGCTTCATCGCCTACCTCATTTTTAAAACATTTTAGATATTCTCTTAATTTTGATGGTTTTACTGCTTTGTGTTCCTGTAAGATTTCCATAAGCATCTGAGAAATATAAAACGGCAAATCTCTATCTGTAAATACTGCTTTATCCCCTATCTTCATCTGATTTTTTATATATGTTGCCGAAAAAATGTCTCTAAAATACTGGTGACTAAAACTATAAGCATTATCTTCGCTTTCAGTATCTTTGAGTTTTATGATGCTGAAACTATCAGCACATTGATTTAATAAATATGCGGTTCTGTCTACTTTATCTAAGAAAGTTTGAGTTATTTTCTTATAAATGATTAAATCGCCAAATTGTTTATTGACCTTCTCAGTATAATCATCAAATTCATCAATATATCTATCCAACTCTGTTGCTGTGAAATCAAAGTTACCTTGACGTTCTATTCTGTATGCTATATATGGCAATAAATATCGAAATAAAATTTTTGCAAACCCTTCATGCTCTTCACGTAAGTTTTTTGTTTTTATGATCTGATGTTCTAAAAAATTCCAAATTATTTCACCTATGGTGACAGGACTATTGAAAAAATTTGCTTTCTGTTTAATATCACTGAGTACTCGTTCTTTAATGTCGATTGCATACATTTTTAATAGCATTGGATTGTTCAATACATAATAGAGTTCAGATGTGATGGATATTTTTTTATCACTCGAAGCATATCTTTTCAGAAAATCGTCAATGGTTTTTTTATCTATAGGTTTAAAATTGAGTCTTGTGAAGTCATCTGTTTCAACATCTTTAACGTCATTTCGAGAGGTAATCCACATCTGTACGCTTTTTTTCCGCTTTAACTCTTTCAACTCTGCGAAAAATTTGATGTTATGTTCGGGCTTCATTTCATTAAAGCCATCAAGTAGCAGAACAACATTTTCTTCGCTCATCAAACGGTTATAATTATGCTCCTCAACACCATAAACATCCATAACATGTTTGTGAATGGTGTTATCTGTGGAATGATATTCACATAATGGCACATAAAAAACCTGCATATTCAAATTTAAATAAATATGCCCTAATAGAATACAGGTCGTAGTCTTTCCCATGCCGCCATCACCTATAAGAATCCCGTGATGACAGCTCTTCTCTTTGAGTTTAGTTAAAACATCCTCCACAGCATATTCGTTTATGTCGTCTTTTATTTTCATGGGAATATATTTGTCATCTTTATACAAAACATTGAAAATTTTTTTATTTTTTATCTCCCATTCGTCAAGCTGACGTTTCGAGTTTACCTGATAAACTTCAGGACAATACTGACTGACACTTACAAAGTTTGGGTAATATTTCTTCATTAAATTGGCATCATCAAGAATGATCTTTTCAATATTGTCCCAATACATATCCTCAATAGTCAAGTTGAATTTTATACGAAGGTCTATTATGGAATCTTGAATTTTGTTATCTCTATCATGTGATGTCATGATAATTATTTTTTCAACATTACCTTTTGCAACAATCGACGCAACATCGTTGGAAATTTCAGCAATCAACCTACTAACTTTTGACTTTTGGTAATTTTTGCATTGTGCCACAATAAGGCGTTTGTTTTGCTCAAGATATACTATGTCAATTCCACTTTGATGTTGTCCTCGCCTCCCATAAAACGCCCATTCCGACCCGTATTTTGCAGTAAGAATATCTGCGCAAATAGCTTCAAATGCACTTTCACTTTTTGGTTTAGGCAACGCTTTACTCGAGGTTGACATATAGTAAACTCCTCCACATTACTACACAGATTTCAACATCTACTATTGTTATCTATAATTAATTCTTAGGAAGTAGTCAAAAATAAACATGACCATGTCGAAACACCATAGTGCATGTAAATTATTGCGTAACTATTTTACAGGTGTTTTTTATTGTATTGACGAAATAGTTTGGATGAATAATTATGTCAAGAAATGAGCGTCATATAGTTTCTAATGGGGCTGGATGACCGGTGAAAAGAGCGGGAGCTGCTCATGCAAGTGTGAAGACAAATACAAAAAATGATGCTGTTCGAATTGGGCATGTTATTAGCAAAAGATAGACAGTAATTTAATAATACCTGTCAAAACTGTAAGAATACCGAGCGTAAATAAAGCCAGTGGCTTTGTTTCTTTAAAATATGCAAGGCAGATGAAGAAATATGACCGATAAAAGAACTGTAATGGCATTGCTTTATGATTTTGATCACACACTTTGTCCCAAAGGAATGCAAGAATACACGTTTATTCCCAAAATCGGAATGAGTCCCGAAGCATTTTGGAGTGAAGCAGGTAAACAAGCAAAAACTCAAAAAATGGACATTGTCCTTTCTTACCTCTATCTTATGCTTAAAAAAGCAAATAATGCTAATCAATCTATCCGCCGTGAAGATTTTGTTGCATTAGGCAAAGATCTAAAATTTTTCCCCGGTGTTGAGGATTGGTTTTCACGAATAAATAGACTTGGCGAAGAAATGGGTCTAAAAATTGAGCATTACATTATTTCAGGGGGGATTCGAGAAACAATTGAGGGCTCAAGTATCTATAAATATTTTAAGGAAGTTTTTGCATGTGAGTTTTTGTACGACATAAATGGGGCGGCTTGTTGGCCAAAAAACGCAGTAAATTATACAACAAAAACCCAGTTTCTATTTCGAATTAACAAAGGTATACTTGACATATCAAATGATGATGATTTAAACAAATATACTCCTGAGGATGCAAGACCCGTGCCGTTTAGTAATATGATTTACATTGGGGATGGTTTGACGGATGTTCCGTGTATGCGGCTGATAAAGGTTAATGGGGGTTATTCTATTGCAGTGTATAAAGAGGGAGCGAAAGAAAAAGTGGATAGTTTATTAATGGATAATCGGGTTGATTTTTTGGCGTTGGCGGATTATTCGGAGAATAGTGATCTTGACGTGCTTGTTAGAGATATTATGGGCAAAATAAGTATGGTTGATAATCTAAGGCGAAGAAGCAAACAACAAATGGACGAAATAAAGATGCCCCATAAGGGGCCATCTAATCAAGCCTAATCAGACATATCGGTATCTTTTAAGACTGCGTTTAGGTCTATTGGTTGGGCGTATGTTGGTTGTATTATTTTTCCTTTGTATATGTCTTTGAATTTTTCTGGGTTGAAGGTGTGCATTGGGATTAAGATTTTTGGGTTGATTTTGTTTATGACTTTTTGCAGATCAGATTTTGAGGCGTGCCCTGAGACGTGACGACGTTTGAAAACTTTTTGTTCTGACTTGTTTGGGTTTGTGTGGTTTTCTTGTTCGGTTTCGTATTGTATTTTGAAGTAGTCTAGCCATTGGAACATTTTAGCTTCGTCGATTTCCATTTCGTCGCTGAAGGGTTCTGTGGATGCGGATATGTAATGGGTATCATGGTTGTCTGTTTGGGGGATTAGGTCGAAGAGTTCGTTAGCATCCCAAAAAGAGAACATTAAAACGTATTTTTTGGGGTTTTGGCGGATCTGATAAGCACGTGCTCCATTTTGTAGATGGTGTAGAGCTAATTCGTATATGTCTTGGTAGTTGCAGGTTGTATCATCTTGCGGTAAGCGGTTGTCAGAGTTATTTGGGTCTCCGCCTCTGTCTAAGTATTCAGCGATGCGAACCAAATTGCGGTCATTTTTGGCCGAGTTTCGGCCGTGAAAGTGTAAATACCCCATTTTCCATTTGTCATAATCCGCTGCAGAGTATAACAAGTCCCCTTCTCGTTTAAGATATACCTGTAGGTGTTTCATTGTTCTTGGATCATCGTATTCTGTTGGAAATTTTATGTGCATTTCATATAGTAGATAAGCTAGTTTAGGTGAAATAACCAAGATACGCTCGTTTGTTTTGGAGGCTTCATAGACTGTTTTAAAGCGTGTTAGGTCTTTCCAGCCAAAACTTATCAACACCAAACCCTCACACGTACCAATGTCTTTGGTTATGTCTTTGCCTACCTGTGCTTCTGTGATAACATTATCAGAATCAACACGGGTGCCCTCAGTTATCATCACATCTACTAATTTACCACCAGCAGTGACAGCTTTTACGTAATCGTCAATGGAAACTTCATCCGCACCGTGAAATCTTAGGTCACCTGTGTATAGAATGCGTTTGCCATCAGGGAGTGTAAGAAGAACTGAACATGCACCTGGAACTGAATGCCCAACTAAAATAAGCTCATAATCAATATCCTTAATGTTTCCTTTAAGATCTGTGTTGAAAGTTCGTTCTTTTGGTGTAACCTCATGTGTGAAGGAAAACTTGGTTTTCGGATCAGGAATTATTGGATAATTTTTCTCTTTGACCTCCGAAAGGCAATATGCGTCAGGACATAACGTTTTGAAACTGGGCTTTTTTTGTGTTATTTTGGTGTCTTTTTGTAGGTGGTAGTATTGATCATCAACCCCTAAAGTGGAAACATTGGACACTGCTTTAGTTAAAATCTTTGTCTGCTCAGTGCAGTAAATTGGTATGCTGGGGTCAAGAAAACTAACATCTTGAATATGATCAAAATGAGCATGAGAAATAAACACCCCATCAACAAACGGCTGCTTTGGATTGCAGGGTTCTATATCATCAAACTTCCAATAATCCAGTGCATCTGGAACAAGAACCTGATCTGCAATCTGCTTATCCTTAAATAGGGTAGTCATATCAACCAAGGACTGTGTATAAACGCCATTGATTTTGGGTAAAATGCCAAGGCGCAACAGATCCCGTAAAGCATTCTTTGAACGCACTTGCAAAAACTCTGAAAAAAATCCACCATACAACTTCATCGACCGCCCAAAATCCAACAACACACACCCTTTCTCCGTCTCAAGCAAAACCTTGTTACCCCCAATCTCATCCACCCCACCATAAAACGTCAAACTAACAGTCATAAACATCAACACACCACAAAACACAAACTACGCTAATAAACACCATCCCCACAACCAAAAAAAGAAACAGCCAACAGACTCAAACACAACAAATTTACCCACAACTTTTCTCTGGGTAACTTTCTTTCGCAATGCCCAAGTGCCAGCAGTTATTGTTCTAATCCACCATACTCTATTAGTTTATTCTTCTGTGTCTCTGGTGTTACCCCATTTACAATAGCTTTTTCACATTGAATTGCTAGTCTCCACTGTTTTTCCGTCTGTAAATCACCTAATTTATTGAACCACAAAACATGAATTACACCATCTAAACCAGTATATGCTATTTGATCTGCAGGTAAAAAGCATGTGTTTTTAACATACTGCCCACAGTTATGGGAAGCAAACTTCTTTAAATAATACGTGGCTTCACTTTTTTTCTGCTCTGATAAATTGAAATCATAAAGGTCTAAATTACCATTTTTATAACCGATACATACGCGAAAACTTTTTCCTGTAGAAGAAATCAATGGAACAGCCATTGTTGTAATGCCTTCGAAATGTTCTTTTGACTCTGTCAACAGTTTCTTTACATCAATTTCATTATTTTCATTTTTTGATAACAACCGCAACCCAGTTTTATTATCAAAAAGAAGAAACGAAGAAGCATCAACAATTACACCATTAACAACTATATTCTCAGATAATTCAGAGTATTTTTCAAAAATATGTGACTGAGCACTCAAATTATAAAATGAAACTTGCCTGTTGTCTGTAAATAACATATTGTTTCCTCTAATATCTAAAACCACTACAGCCTTGTCATGATGTACGCCCCCACATAGTTTTAGGTACTTTTCTGTTTTGCGGGTAAAGTGTATTTGGTCTTTTTCAAAAAATACTAAACCAAAATTAGACGCACCCATATTTAATGAAGCCGCTAAATCTTCTTTTGTTTCGTCTATATGGCTATTATCATTAATATTCCATTTACGTAATCTACCGCCAACATAAAGAACGTGTAAATGTGTTGTATCAGTGGGTAGAATTTTCATTGTTTGAATTTCGTTTGTTTCATCAAATTGTACGCCAGATAGGTCACAGTTGGTTAAATTGGTTTCAGTAAAATTTACGTTGTCAAGATTAGCGTTTCTAAGAAAGGTTCCAGTCAAGTTTTTGTTGGAAAAATCTGCTTCGGGTAAACGTGCATTATCTAAAACCAAATGAGTCCAATCAGCAATATCTGGTAATCTGTTTCCTGCAGCAAAATAGATGTTTATAGCTGATGCACCTAAACGAGCGATTTTACGGTCGTCAGGGGATTTTTTTCGTGTGCTCGTAATCATGTCTGCAAGGTGTTGTTTAGCCTTTTTTGATTCATCTGTAGGTTCTTGCAGAATTTGTCCTGCAAAGTCAATGGTTTCAAATGTTAAATCTTTTTCAGAAAGAAATGTTTCAGCTTCTTTGGGTGATTCTGTGAGCCGTCGGCAGAGCCCTTTTGCAACAAAATATTCTTGCATTGATCTGTGACAAAATTCATAACCTTGAGTAGTTTGTTTAATCAAAGAACGATTAATAATGCGCATACTTACATCTTTTCTGTCGTCGCTGGTAGGCTCGGTTATTTCTTTAAACATTTGTTTTACTAAATCTGCGTTATTTGAATATTTCATAAATTTGTCTTCAGATATATCCTTTAGAGTACCATCCTCTGTAAAACTCATTAGTGCAAGATCTTCCATAATTAATTCAAAAAGTTTTGAAACATACGGTAAGTCAGCTGTTGCATCTTTTTCTTCAGATACCTCGTTTTGATCTTTTTCCTCATTTCTTTTTATTGTGGCTTCAACACACTTAGCTGATACTTTGCGTTTTTCCATTAAACTGTGTCAAAACTTATTTTCACCATAAAACATAGTCACTTGTATGTTCAAATTTTTAACCGGCATACCCAGAAGACTCAAAAACATACTCTCA
>WQYG01000023.1 GCA_009781395.1 Candidatus Bathycorpusculum sp.
ACGGTTCATCGGACGCAGAGTTTACATCGTTGTTACTAAAAATAAAGAAGAACTGTAGAAACTGTTAAACAAAAAATCAGAGACATCAACATACTACTGTAAAGTCAAGAGCTGAATACATACCTTTTTTTAACGGATTTCATTTTGTACTTGAATTTGTTGTTTAGTTTTTGCTATTTTTACAGTCTGAATGTAACTCTATAGTTGGTACAAGTTTGTCTTTGTTGTGAGTTTGTAAATTAGTGTCTTTTGAGATGTTTGTGTGAGAGGGTGTTTGGTTGGCAAGTTTCTGTTGGAAAGGTTTGTGTTTTTCCAAGGAAGACGGTGTACTTTTGATGTATTCCTCTTGTTTCTGTGGTGTAGGGGTGATGAGGTTGTGGTTGAGGGTGAAAAAAGTGTCGTTTTAAGGGTTGGTTTATTGTTAAAGGTGGGTGTGTGTTATTGATTTTTTAAAAAATGTGGTTACTCGTTATACAGTTAAGTATATTAGTCTTGTTTCTGTTACTTGAATGTTATGATACAAAATAGTATAAAATCTAAAAATTTATTTTCGATGATTGCAGTATTACTGATATTGTCTTTTGTTACATCAATGGTTGCATTGCCAGATGCAAACGCACAAGCAACAACGCGTCAGATAGCTACATGGCCTTTTGTTGATGCTATTCCAAAGACTGCTGGTGTTGGACAACCGGTTCTAATTAACTGGGGTCTACTAAACTACTTAAACAATGTTAATGATGGCTGGAACGTAACTGTACAAATAACACATCCTAACGGAAAAGTCGAAAACATTACCGCAAAAACATGGTCTACTGGCACAGTTGGCAGAAAAATGTCCTTCTCAGAACCAGGAAACTATACACTACAAGCCCTTTACGATGGAGAAACATACACATGGACCACAGGAAGTGGGACAAATACTGTTGTAAATGGTGGCTATTATAAACCATCTATTAGCGAAAACGTTACTTTGCAGATACTTGCAGGTTATTGGAAGCCTGATTATCCGGGTCATTCTCATCCAACGGAGTACTGGACACGACCAGTTGATTCCCAACTGCGCGAATGGTACTCTATTATGGGAAGCTGGGTAGAAGGTAGCCGTACCACCAATCGAGTTGCTCCTTGGAATAAAGGACCTGAAAGCGCTCACATCCTATGGAGTACACCTATGGGTGACACCCCTGGCGGTTTATCAGGTGGAGCCAATGGACCTATTGGCTTCCAAACTGGAGATGCTTATGAAGGCAAATTCGAAAACGCCGTCATCATAGCAGGCGTTCTATACAACAACAGATATGTTGCCAACTCACCAAGACAAACAGTTGTCGCAATTGACCTACACACAGGCAAAACACTCTGGGAAAAAGACTTTAACTTTGGCAGCTCTGCCGCCAACAGAATCACACGTGGACAAATACTAAACTTCCTTAGCGAAAATAACCGTGGTTCATGGGCCTATCTTTGGTTTACTTTTACAACCGGAACCGGTGCTAACGCAATTACTACCATGTATGGTGTTGACCCTGCAACTGGCGATCTTAAATATAACATGACCAACGTCCCAGGTGGAACTTTTTACATAGGTCCAAGCGGTGAAATGCTAAAATATGCAGTTACCAACATTGGAACTACAGCTAATCCAAACTGGCGTCTAACCCAATGGAACTCTACACACGTAGTTGCTAACAGTGGTGCTACTGGCGCTACAAGCGATGCTTGGGGTAGTCAAATTCAAGGCAGACAATACAACGCAACAAGAGGATACGACATAAATGTTTCCATAACAGGACTAACAACAGCTCCGGGAAGTATAGTTACAGCATTTCCAGAAGATCGTGTTATTCTCTCATCTACAGTTAACGCAGATGGTCTATTTCTTACAGGAGTTAGCCTTGACCCGGAAAATCTAGGATACCTGATCTTTAATAGACGTGAATTTAAGGCCCCTGCTGAATGGGCAGACTTTGACTTTAGCGGCTATGCATCACAGAATGCTTGGGTAACTTTTAGCAATGACCCCTATGTAGGTGTTTTCTGGACAAAGGATAACAGATGCAACTATGGTTTTAGCTTAGAAACTGGCAGATTCTTGTGGCAAACAGAATCACGTATGTACTCCGATGCATGGGTTTCTCCTAAAGGCTTGATTTCTTACGGTAACTTTTATTCATCAGGTGTTGGCGGTGTTGCATATTGCTTTGACGCTCTAACGGGTGAGTTACTTTGGACGTATGAAGCTACAGACAAATACAATGAATCCTATCACGGCGAAAACTGGTGGCTAATCATATTGTTTGTCACAGACGGTAAAGTTTACTTTGGTCACATGGTACACTCTAACACAGTGCCTATCTCAAGAGGTGCACCGTTTCTTGCGCTTGATGCAGAGACAGGTGAGGTTGTTTGGGAGATTGATGGAGCATTCCGTCAGAGCCAATGGGCTGGTCTTGCAATGATTGGTGATAGCATAATTGTTACTCCAGATGTGTATGATCAACAAATCTATGCTGTTGGTAAAGGCCCAAGCGAAGTAACTGTTTCAGTATCTAACGATATAACTACAGCAGGTCAACCAATCAAAGTTTCAGGAACAGTCATGGACGTCTCACCCGGCACACAGCAAGACAACCTAAAACTCCGATTCCCAGGCGGCGTACCAGCAGTCAGCGACGAAAGCCAAAGCGAATGGATGCTCTACCTCTACAAACAATTCGAACAACCAATGACCGTAAAAGGCATAGAAATTACAGTATACGCATACGACGGCGAAGACGTAATACCCATAGGCACAACAACCAGCGACTCCCGCGGCAGATTCTCAATAAACTGGATACCTGACAAAGAAGGTGACTATGACATTTGGGCATACTTTGAAGGCACCGCAGCATTCTTTGGTGACGACGCAAAAACAGAAATATCCGTATACGCAGCAGCACCCACACTCGAACCAGAACCAACACCACCATACGAATGGTACATCATCGGCGCAGCTATCCTCGTCATCGTTGTAAACCTAATCGTTACTCTACTTCTCAGAAAGAAATAGAACCAACCCAACCTTCTTTTTTTCTAATCCACTATTAACAATCTCCATTTGTTACTGCTCAGCCAGCGGTACTGGTTGATTTAGTGACCGTAACTCCGCAAATTTATCCCATAGATATCTGTCAAAAAATATTTAAAATGTGTAAACGCGCTAAATTCAGACTGCGCAACAACCCTGATAAAAATCACCAAGGCCACAATATACAGCGGTGCAGAAACAAACCTGCCCTACGTGCAGTGTTTAACAAAATATTTTTAGCGTTTTTGCGCGGTCTGAATTGCAGCTGATTCACAAAAATACTAACTGATTTTAACCCCAACAACACACTAACTCTTGATAATCCTAACAAAACATCCTTAAACCAGTATTTACGTTATATTTTTAGATCCTTAGAGGGTTTATTGGTTTTGTTTTATGGTGATTTACACGTTTAGTATATGGGCTAAACATATGGGATATGAGTATTTAAATTAAGAGTCTGGTAATTGCATTTTGGTTAAAGAAATAAGCCGTAAAAAGGGTTAAAAACGCAAATCAACTCCATTATGGGGAGATAATAAAAGAGTATATGGGATAAAAATGACGGAGTTACGGTTAGTGAAAAGTGTTTTTACAGCTGAAAATTCTAAATTCCGCAATTATGGGCACCAATTTCAATAAGTAGTTGTAAATTCTGACGATTTAGCTTCTAATTGCGAAAATAACTTGTAATTCACGTTTTTCTATAATGTTGCAATGTTGCCTATATGAACACCATAATTACGTCATGAAAAAATCATTAATTCAGACTGCGCAATAACCCAGATAAAAATCACCAAGACCACAACATATAGTATGCAGAAATAAACATACACTGTTTGCAGTGTTTGTCAAAGTCTTTTTTAACGTTTTTGCGCAGTCTGAATTAGGCACATCTTGTGATTAAAGTCTATTTTGTGGAGTTAAAAAAATTACTGACGCCTCGGTGTCTAAGGATGCGGAATTTAGGAAATCTATCTCAAACAACCAAAAATCATCCTTAGGATCAGTTCAAAAATAACTTGATCGCATTAGTGGTGAACTATCTGTATATTCTTGGGAAATACTGAGTTTTATTGGAATGATATTTTCAAGTTATTTGTTAACTGATTCTCAAGCACCCGAACTATCTATAATTTCAAGGAGCGGTCTATTGTTGTTGGCAATTGTTTGAGGCTAAAATGGGTTTGATAAAACTCGTGGTGTCAAAAAATAAGTAAAAAGGTTGGAAAAAGTTTTTCTGTATGCTTAGATTGGTTAAGGTTTTGTTTTGTCTATTTTTATGTCATTTTCTGCTTTTAATTGTTGAAGTTCTGCTGTAAGCTTTTGATTCGCTTCAAGTAGCATATTAACAGTTTTATTGAGTTGATTCATCATGTCATTAATACGTACATTCAATAAACCAATTTCATTCATCATTAATTGCTGTTGATCATTGTTCTCTGTTGTCACTTTTGTTCACCTCTGTTTTAAGCAGTATTTTCTTTTTTGTAGGACGCTATCTCTGCTTTCAACTCGTTCACTTCCGCTCTAAGTTTTTTCAGTTCAGCGAGCATTGGTACTGCTAACTTTTCGTAATGTATTCCTTCAGGGTTTCCTTGCTCGTCAACCCATGCAAGACTTGGACACAGAGCATGTACGTTTTCAGCTATAAGTCCAATTTGTAATCCATCGGTTTGTTTACGTTCTTTGTCTTTCCATTCAAATGAAACTGGTTTTAAATCATATACCCAAGAACTATTTTCAATGTCTTGAATGTTTTCTTTGTAGCGTTCTGATGATGAGTTTGGTGTAAATACCCCGTTGGACATGGCATAGACTGCTCTTGTTCCTCCTGATGATGCAACAAGACTTAGGACTGAAACCCAGTTTGAGTACCCTACGGATAATATGGGTGAGCCGTCAACTCCTGTTAGTACACTCCAATAGTTGCTTGAGTTGCCGCCAATGAAGCATGCGTTACCATATTTGTCAAGGCATACACCGCCATTATTTCCGCCGCCACCCCCACCGTAGTATGAGCGGTAGCCAACACCGTTTACATTGGATTTTAGAGTGCCACTTACGTTGATGTGGTCTCCATTGCCGTATGGTGCTGATATGGGTGATAAAGCGTTAAGATAGGCTGTTTTAACAACTATGCCTTCCCATATGTTTAACGGATTTCCTAGAGCTAAATTGGCGGTTGCAGGGTGTAAACTAGTAGTTACAGTATTACCTACACCAAGATGCCCATGAATACTAACATTACCTACATCCAAATTGCCAGGCGTTTCATCACTTAAAACGTTGTTAATAACTAGTGATTGTCGTATGTAGAGGGTGTCAAAGTTACCTGCATATTTAGAAGTTGGACCCAAAGGAATCCAAGCACCTGCACCGTTATATGAAAATAAGGTGTTAGCTGGATTACCGCTCACGCTATCAGTGCGAATGTACAGTTGACCCTTTTCTGCGTTTGAGGGAAATATCGTGCCTGAAGGAACTCCTGGTACGTTAAGCTTGCCACCACCACCTAGTCGAGACATGTCTGCATTGTTCAAAATTATTTTTGGTATATCGACTTGGTTATGAAGGCCACTGCCTAGATATAATGCTCCTTGATTAGCAGAAACAAAGCCTCCTGCACCAATATCTTTCTGTACTACAAGGCCATTATCAATTGCAAAGAGTGTCTCACCAGTTGGATTTGACCTGATCATAAACAAGTTTAAGTTAGCATCATCTGGGGGAGTTTTTGTGTTGTCAGTTATTGTTATCCAACTCTCACCGTGATTCGAAAATTTTTGTGGCTTCCACATGCCATTTTGGAACCACCACATACTTTTCACAATATCTGAAGGCGTCATATAAGGTGCTGGATTAGCCCTCAAAATTACCCGACCATTAAAATACTGCGGAGTTGTACTCATATTTTCACCTCCGAATTGAGTTTATTAGATATAATTGCAATATTGCTCAGCAGAGTAACTATCATCCATTTTGACAATTTGCCTGACTCAAGACTGTATTCAAAAATTGTAATCATTTTGAATCAACCGTTACTATACTATGTTATATTGTTATAATAATCTTGTGTTAACTGTCTAAAGGCTGATTATAAAAAATTGGGTCATGACTTAAACTAGTTTATTTCCAAATTCCAACACGTTTATGAGTAAACCAAAAACAATTGTGTGCATGCTCCACGATTTGGAGTAACAAATAGTCCTGCGAGCCAACCTCTTAAGCCTAGTACGAAACGTTAGATGCTTCCGCTCAATTCTCTAAGTATTGCTCTTACCTGTGTGCAAAATACCCTCAGGTATAGCGTCATGATAGGCAAAATTATCATCACAAAACACTGCCACGATTTCAACATTTAACTTTGACAATAGGGCTAAAAGTTTTTGCAACACTTCATGCTCTCTTGTGCCAAAAACATACGCAATAATTTCGCCCGTATCATGATTATTTATAGCGTGCCACAACCAGCAAGGAGTCTTTTTATACATGACTCTGCCCCACATTTCATCCATTTCTAAGCGTATTTTCAAGGGTTGACTTAGGTTTTTGTATTTGGGGTTTAGGTTGGTTTGGAGTTTTTCTGTTTTTTTAAAACCGACATGACAGTGTTTTGACTAATGCATGGTACGCGTGAGATGTCTCGTATGCTGTTGCCGTTTAGGGACATTTTTATTATCATTTGTTTGGTTTGGGGTGTGGCTCCAGTGTTTTTGTAGGGTGGTTTGGAAGGTTTTTCCACAAGTGTTACATTTGCATCTTGGGGTTTCATTTGTTGGTTGTTTGCCCATTTTTACTACGTTTTCACTTCTACAATGTATGCATTTTATAGATACTTTTACCACACTAATCCTCATGATAATATCCACTATTCCACTTATAAACTAGTTTGAGGCATGACCAAAAGCAGAGTTACGGTTACAGATGCTTTTACCACAACTGATCCTCGTCAAAATAACAAGGTTCCATTCACTTATAAACTATTTTGAGGCATAACCCAGATTTTGTGTAGGCCACGTTTATGAGACAAGTATAGTTTGGCTTTTTGTTTTGTTTCTTTTATATACAAATGCAATAGTTAGTGTTACTATTATAGTGCCTAAAGTAGCAGTTAAGACTAGTTCGGATAAGTTACGCTCTGATAGGTTTGTACCCTTTTGAGATTCTGTTTGGTCTAAAGATGAGGTTTGACTTGGACTGGGGGTTGGTTGATTTGTGTTTCCATTGTCTGAATATTGTCCGAAGGTGACTGTTTTTGTATTACTCCAATCGCTCTCTGCACGTAAAGTTTCTACGTGGCTGCTTTCAAATGGGGGACCTAGTTCGGTTGGGACTTGTCTCCATTCTTGTGCTTGTACTTGAAAATCTGCTTTTCCTTCCAAAGGATAATAGTAATAGTTCTGGCCTGGGTTGCTTGTGAGTATTGTTTCGGGACTTGGTAGGGCAAGTACTACTGTTGTTAGTGGAGAGGTGTGATCAAGTGTAATTTTGCTTGTGATGGTGTTCCATTCGTTTGAGAAGGCTCCTTTCATTCGAATTAGGTAATAAAAGTAACCGCCATGGTCAGTTGAGATGTTTTTTTTGTTAATGGTAAAGGTTAGTGTTCTGTTGTCTATGTGGTATGCGGGGTGTTCTATTGTTTTGCCTGTGAATGGATCTTTGGATGTACTTGCCGGTACGTCGTAGGAGTAATCATTGTAAGTGACCGAAACCAATTCAGGGGCAGGAAGTTGGGCTACTGAAGAGTTGGCATGTACCGTATTAAAATCTGTGACAAACCCAAAAAACAATGCATTAACCAAAACACACGATAAAAATACCCTACCTATCGTCTTCATCACAATCACTAAATTATAATAAAGACTCAAACATATTTAAAAATTGTTATAACTGATATGCCACAATCGTCGTGTTTACTCGTGTTTGGTAGATAATAGGTTCAACCTGTATTGATGTGTGTGGTGTGTGTTTTTTGAAATAAGTATGTTTTTTTTGCTTTAATTTTAACTTGTGGTGATGTTCTTTTTGTGGTCTTGTTTTTGATAAGGCTTAATAGTTGTTTCGGTGTGAACGTATGGTGTATTGTGATTGTTATGGTGGATGTTTGGCTTCCTTACGGTAAAACTGATGTTTGTATTCGAGTGCCTGCCCGTAATCTACTTGGTTCAATTGTTCCTGTGCAAAAATCAAGTGTCTCTGATTCTAAAGCAGAAATTGAGCGTGCCCTTAAAGAACCTATAGGCGCTAGTCGATTAAGTGAAATAGTTGCTGCTGCTAAGCCTGAAAGTAAGGTTGCCCTACTTGTTGATGATGTTGCATGTAAAAGTCCTGATGAGTTTACGGTGTTGTCTGTGCTTTCTGAATTAAATTTGGCGGGTGTAAAAGATGAGAATGTAACAATTATTCTTGGTTGTAACGTTAATAGTAGCTATACTAGTGGTGTTGTGGTTAAGCCTGAGGATTATGTTACTTTTTTAGGTGCTGAGGTTTTAAGTCGTGTTAAAGTAGTTACTCATGATGCTGCGGCAAAAGATCTTGTTTATGTTGGTACCACTAAATCACATGGGAACAAGGTTTTTCTTAACAGTCTCTTTGCAGAGGCAGATATTAAAATTTTGTTAAGTGATGTAAATGTGCATTATTATGCAGGTTATAGTGGAGGTGGGAAGAGTGTTGTGTCAGGAGTGAGTGGTGTGGAAACTATTCGGCATAACAGTGTTTTGATGCTTAACAGTGCTGCTAGGGCAGGTGTTTTAGATGGTAATCCTGTTTCTGAGGATCTGCTTGAAGTTGCGCGTATGGCAAAGGTAGATTTTGTTGTTAATCTTGTTAGGAACAGTAAGGGTGAAATTGTTAAAGTTTTTGCAGGCGATTTGGAGGCTGCTTTTTTGGAGGCGGTTAAACTTGTGGATGAAATATACAAAGTTAGTGTTGATCGTCGTGCCGATATTGTGGTTGTTAGTGCAGGGGGGTATCCTGTAGATGTGACTTTGTATCAAGCTTATAAGGCTGTAGATAATGTTTTAGATGTTGTTAAACGTGGGGGTGTGATTGTTCTTGTTGCAGAATGTTCTAAAGGGCATGGTAATCAAGTGTTTTATGATTGGATGGCTCGGTTAACTGACTTTAAGAGTACTGAAAAAGAAATAAAACGCAATTTTGCAATGGGTGGACATAAAGCTTACTGTTTGCTTAAGGTTCTTCAGAATCACCCTATCATTTTAGTCTCTTCTCTGCCTGATTATTATGCAACTAATGTGTTTAAACTAAAAACTGCCCGAGCAGTAAATGACGCGTTAACTGAAGCATTCAAGCTTGCAGGCTCAGCCTCAAGAGTATGGGTTGTACCTGCCGGAAGCCATACTTTGCCCGAATACAAATCCCCTGAAGAAACAAAAACTTAAAAGACCCAAAGCTTGACTTAAACAAGAAAAGAAGTAAAGCAAAGAGCGCAAACTTTAAGTTCACTTAGCTTACTCGTATTGAAGGCGACAAAATGGAAACATCCTATAATCTGCGAAAATTCGTTCCAAATGACTTGCAAGCAGTAATGCAAGCAAACCGTGTATGCCTCCCAGAAAATTATACAGACTTTTTCTTTATTGACCTACACCAACGCTTCCCCGAAACATTTATTGTAGCAGAGGAAAACGGCAAATTACTTGGATACATTATGTGTAGAATTGAAGTAGGCCTATCTAGTATAGGTCTTGGCGGTTTAGTACGCAAAGGACACGTGGTTTCTATAGCTGTTATGCCTCAAACAAGACGCAGAGGCGTAGCCCAAGCAGTTATTAATAAATCGCTTGAAGGCATGCAATACTATAAAGCTAAACAAGCCTTCCTAGAAGTTAGAGTAACCAATGAACCCGCTATTGCCCTTTACAAAAAATTAGGCTTTGAAATCAGCAAAACAATCAACGGATACTATTCCGACGGCGAAGACGCCTACGTAATGACAAAAAAACTAGCATAAACAACCCTAACAATCTCCAACACACCCTAACTACCCTTTCTATTACTGCTATTATTATAGGAGCACGTAAACTGTTTTGGGTTGATTATTTTTTGGTTCTTTCATAGTGATAGAGGTATTCTTGTGCGTATCCGGCATAAGCGCCAAAATAGTTTCTAGCAAAGGTTCCAAGTTTTTCGTACTCTGCATTACTTAACGAGTCATGTCTCAAAAGCTGCTCAACTAAACCCGCAGGTAACTGATCCGCATACTGCTTAAGCAATATACGCTTAACCCAAACATCCACTGGAAAAGCTTCCATCTTTTCCAACGAAAATAAAAGCACACAATCAGCAACTTTTAAACCTACACCTGAAAACTCAAAAAGACGCCTCTTCGCCTCAACATACGACAACCGCCTAAAACTCTCCAAATCAATCCGCTCCTCCCAAACCCGTTTTGCCGTTACCTGCACATATTTTGCCCTATAACCCAACCCGCACGCCTCTAACCCCTCTACACTTGCCCCAGCCAACTTTTCCACTGACGGAAACAACCAAAAAGTTTGACCATCAAAACAACATTTTTCTCCATACTTTTGAGACATTTTAAAAAGCGTCTGTTCTATAGCCGCTATATTCTTGTAAGTGGCACAGATAAAACTGATTAAACATTCCCACGGATCTTGACGAATAAGCCGTAAACCTTCAAACTGTTTAATAGCCGCTGATATGTACGGGTCTTTGTTGATACACTGGGTTATTTTTGTTAAATCATCCCCTAAACCAAAAAAACCCCTAACAAAAGATGTATCTACACCTTCAAACTCTAAACAATTACCGACTTGACGAATTTTAAAAATTTTATCCCCTAAAAGACCATACCACCAATCCTTTTGCTTTCTAAATCGAAACACTTGACCGCAACAAAGCGAAACATCCAAATCAAACACTACATCACCCAATTCAAACTTCATTTTAACTCCCCTTCATAAATTTGTCTGGTTTAGGCACATCCTCAACTAAACCTTTACGTTTACGCAATTCCCTTACGGTTTGCTCCGATAACCTCTCCAAAAGTTTCTCCCAATGATCAAATATAAATTGCCAAACCGCCCGCCCTGATGTTGCAGAACGAAGTTCTTTAGAAAAATCAAAAGTTTCAGCAACCGGTATGTAACCCTCAAGAGTTGTAAGCAAACCATTTTGTTTAAAACTTTTAACTCTACCCCGCCGAGTAGTTAAAATCCTTAAACATTCACCTGCAAATTCAGAAGAAACTGAAACAGTCACAGCATAAATGGGTTCAAACAAGACAGGCTTAGCAGTTAAACAGGACGCAAAAACGGCCTTACCCACTTTATGCATAACATCCTGTGAACTCTCTTGATTTAAATTGTGTTGCAAATCCACTAGCTTTACTTTCACACACCGCATAGGTTCACCACAAAGAGGCCCCGTACTACAGGCGTACCTAAACCCACTAATTAACAATTTTAAAAACTCTTCAGGCACCTCTTTATTTTTGGGGGTTCTAAAATCCACAAGAACATTATTGCCCTTCACATCAAAACACAAAAAACTCCCCTCTTTAAAAGTCCCCATTGAATTTTCCTCCACAGACTCAACTTGAACACTAAAACTAGTCTGCCCCTCTGAATCTTTCACACAGACCACAACACCTTGCTGAGTGATGCCCTCCATGTAAACAACCCTTGGCAAAGAAACCATAACATCTAAACCAAAATCACGACCCAACTGATTAGCCGCAAGCTCAAGATGCAATTCACCCATACCACTTAACAAATACTCCCCCGTCTCTTTATGAATTATAACATGCAAATTCGGATCTTCAGACGACATTTTCTCCAACGCCCCAAGCAACTCTGATAATTGCTGAGGCTTCTTAGGTTCAACAGCAACAGTTACCACAGGCTCCGAAACATAACTCATACACTCAAAAGGCGAACCCTCTTCCTTATGAACCAAATCAACTATGGTCTCTCCAATATTAACCAACAAAGGCAAAAAAACCTTAACTAAATTACCTGCAGACACCTCAAAAACTTCCTCTTGAAAAAAACCCATATCAAGATAAACATTACCCACCTCCACCTCCTTTGAAATGCCAACTATATACACTTTACAACCTTTACCAATTTTTCCTGAAAAAACTCTGCCTGTTACAACACAACCACCATCTTGAGCAGCAGTCACATTAGTTACATACATAACAATGGGACCATCATCTTGACATTTAGCTAAAGCACAACCCATAATTGAATCCACAAGTGTACCTTGAAAAGCTTTAACACGATAAGCTTGCGCCTCACACGGATTAGGCAGAGTATTTATCATCATTTCAAGAATTGCTTTATGAACAGGAATTGTTTTCCCCAATTTTTCCATATCATGTTGCTGATAAGCAGTTATTATATCTGAAAACTTTACTGCTTTCTGTTTAGCAATATCCAAAGTAAAACCCCACCCATGTAGAGCTGCCCCAAAAACCACATTACCTTTCTGGGGACTAATTTTCCATTGCGTCTTATAGGGGGTTTCACCGTAAACTTCTATGAGATCATTAAAACTATCAATGATGTGGCTAAGTTTTTTTTGAATTTGCTCCGCGTTAAGCTGTAGCTCAGTGATTAGCCGATCTACTTTATTGATAAATAACACTGGGCAAACGCGTTCTTTGAGGGCTTGACGTGTGACAATTTCTGTTTGAGCCATAATCCCTTCTACGGCGTCTATAACAACTATGGCTCCATCAATTGTGCGAAGTGCTCGAGTGACCTTGCCTGTGAAATCTACATGTCCTGGTGTGTCAACTAAATTAACAATATAGTTGCCTTTGAGGGTTTTATAGAAGAGGCTAATGTTAGCGGTTTTTATGGTAATTTTACGTTTCTGCTCATCTGCTAAATAATCCAGCACCCGTGCGGTTCCAGCCATTGACGATGCAAGCAAGCCCGCACCCGATAGAAGCGAATCAGCTAAGGTAGTTTTGCCGTGATCAATATGGGCAATTATCCCAACGTTACGAATCGATTCTTTGTTGCCCATTAACTCTTGAATTTGTGTTACTTGTCTAAACCGCGGCATAACCATAACCTGCTTAAAACCTAGATAGTACAACTATTAAAATTTAATAGTTTAGAGTCTTTTTACTGTGTTGACAATGAGGAAAAAATGTGAGACCACTTGTTAAATTACCTATCGAAAAACTAGTTGAGGAGCCGTATGCCTCAATTCTTTGCTATCCACATGCTAAGCCGTTGGAAGTGGAAAGTAGGCTTTTGGAGTTAAAAGATTTGGGAGTTGTGGCTGTCGAGTTTACAGGTGATGGTTCTGCTGCAAGTATACCTGTGCTGGGTAAAGGTTATGTGGGTATTGTTGTTGTTGCATACCTCAAAGGGGGTGAACGGTTGGCGTTAAAGATGCGTCGTCTTGATGGTGGTAGGGATGATTTTTTCCATGAAGCTGATATGTTGCAGAGAGCTAACAAGATTGAAGTGGGTCCAAAGTTTGTGGCGGTTACTAAGAACTTTTTGCTTTCTCAACTTGTTGATGGTGATTTATTGGTTGATTGGCTGTTTAATCATAAGGAGAAGGTTACTGTTCGCTGTGTTTTGGAGGATGTTTTAGAGCAGTGTTGGCGTCTTGATGAGGTGGGTTTGGATCATGGTGAATTAAGTAAAGCTCCTCGTCATTTACTTATGGACAAGGTGGGTAAACCGTTTATTGTGGATTTTGAAACCGCCAGTATCAAACGTAGAGTTGCAAACGTTACCTCTGTTTGTCAATATCTTTTTGTTGGAAACAGTTATGTGCCCCGACTGGTATGGGAAGTTTTGGGAGAAAAAAATAGAGACAAAATTGTTGAGGTACTGCGAAATTATAAGAAAGAGCGCAGTAGGGTCTGTTTTGACACTTTACTACAAGTATGTCTTTAACAGGTTGTTGTAGTTAGATATTGGAAGTTGACAGACGTTTTTGGTGTTTATAACGGTAAGTTGGGGGATGTTGGTGTTTTGATAGTTTTTTGTGTTTAACTGTTGTGTTGGTTTTGTGACGAAAGTTTTTTTGAGGTTTGTATGTTGTTATGTGTGTGTTTTGTTTTTCTATGCGTCCATAATTAGCATACACGTTTTGTAGGTGCGCTTAATTCGTTAGTTTTTTATTTTTTGGAAGCAATGGTTGTGTTTGGAAGTGTTTTTGGGGTTGTTTTGGTTTTAGTTTAAGCGACTATGGTTTGTAGTTGTTTTTGTTTTGTTGCGTTTTTGAGTTCTAGTGCTATGCGTTTGCCCATGTACATGTTTTCGCCGTAGCGTAAGTAGGCGTAGGGTGATGTGCCTATGCCAACGTTTGTGCCTGCTACGATGCGTGCTGAAATTTCAAAGGTATAGATTTTAAGATCTTCTGTGATTACGGTTTCAAGGCAGAAGGGTCCAATGATGCCTGGAGGTGCAAGTTGGACAGCTTTTTTGTGTACTGCTTCTCCCATGCGCATGATGTCTGGCAGGAGAGATTCTCGCAGAACTATTGGAAAGTTTCCAACAACAGTATATGTTGGGGCTATGTCAATTTCTATTTGTTCTGTGGCAGGAATTTTTCCAATGGCGTCCACTGCGGTTTCGTAACGACGATCCATGGCGAGTAGTTCAACATCGCTGTTTAAAATGCTGCTAAAATAGCTTGGATACACGTTTACCCCAAGAACATACTCTTGCAGGTGCACTGTTTCTATGTCTTGTTTGGTAACTAGACCTTTCTCTATCATTTTATCTGCCCTTTGATAGAAACCTTTAGCTGAATTAGCTAGAAAATAGCCTCTGCCACCTTTAGCACCTTGCATTTTTGCAATAACCAACCGGTCAATGTCATCTGGGGACTCAAACGTTGACGGTAACCTTAAACCCGCCTGACGTAGCCATTCTTCTTGACTTTTACGATTAGCTTCCCACTGCAACAGTTTACGATTTCCCATCATAGGCACTTTAAGGCTGCTTACAAGTTGCTCAGTGCTCAAGTATGCTGTAAAAGAACCATGTGGAATTAAAATTACGTTAAGACTGCGGAGACGCTCTTGAAGAGTCTCGCTTAAAAGTTCAGTAAAATCTTTAACAATTATAAGCTCATCCACAACAGGATATTTCTGATACATGATAACATCTTTTTCTTTACAAATACAAACAGTTCGTAAACCTTCTTCTTTTGCACCTTTAAAAATATTAAGAGACGAATGAGAACCTAAAGTGCCAACTGCAAGTTTTGTCTTATCATATTTATCAAGTATTTTTTGAATATCTTGCGATTCTATCATTATGTAACCACTTCAGATAATCGATCTTTACGCAGAGCCCGTTTAACTTCCATAGCAACACGTTTGCCCGGACCTACTTCAACACCGTATTTATACTTCATATAAGGTGAAGTAGGTTCAACACAAGGACATCCCGGAACACGAGGACTTACATCAAACACACGAAACTCTAAATCTTTAGTAACCGCACCCTGCAATGCAAACAACCCAATCATCCCAGGCGGATACTCTTTAAAACAAATAGAAACAAACTTTTCTGCCGCCTCAAAAATCTTTTCCAGTTGACTCTCACGCATAGTTACCCCCTGATGCCCTATCTCGATGTTTTGCGTAGGAATTTTTAACTCAAGCTGCTCTTGAGCAGGCATATCCAAAACACCATCCAAATCTGTTTGAATACGCCTATCAAACCCTAAAAGATCAATTTCATCATTTAACGGAGAGTAGAAATAGTTTGCATTAAATTTTGCACCAATCACATACTCCTCTATAACTGCTTGCTCAAGGGCTTCTTTAGTTATTATGCCTGCGTTTAACCGTTTTTCTGCCTCCCTTTGATACTCTGCATAACTTGAAGCATAAAAGAACGCACGCTCAATCGAACGACTTTTTTCTGGAACTTTAATTATTGCAGGACAATCTATGTCTTGCGGCGACTTTATACTACGCGGCAACTCTATCCCTGCTTCTTTTAACAACCACAACTGATTCCTAGATAAAGTACGCTCTTCAGTTTTTAACAAATACCTATTACCCATCAAAGGAACAACAAATTTTTGTTCAATTTCCTCATAACCAGCATAGACACTAAAGGAACGATTAGGTACAAAAACCGTGTTAAGCTCACATAACTCTTTAACAGTTTCAGGTTTAGTGATGTCTTGAAACTGATCAAGAAATATGATTTTATCAAAAATGTTGCGATAATAACGGGCATATGTTTTTTCACGTCCATTTTGACATACAACAACCGTTTTGAAACCTTCCTGCTTGGCACCTGCAGCTATTTCAAGTGCCGAATGGCTACCTAAAACACCTATGTGAACATTCTCAGGATTATAGTTCGCAATGATCTGATTAACTCGCTTTTGCATACTACTACTGTTGCTACTACTGCTGCTGCTCATACTTCTTCACTCATATACTCTACGTACTCACTAATAACATCACCGTGTTGATACCGCCTAAAAATCTGTCCTTAAGGACAATACCAAACAATACTCAACCAATAGTATCCCTTTACACAATTATTTTTCGATACAATAAACATCCTTCGTGGTACATAGTATTGTTTCACGTGCCAACTCAGTCTGTTTTATTACCTATTATTGTGTGCTTTTCGTGCATGCATCTGTAAGTACAGTTCGGTCCACGCTTTGTTTTGCCACATCGAAACCGTGAGTGAGACACACAGCACCAGTGAAATGTACATTACCATTTTGACCACATTTTACTGCCGAGCAATCCAATAGTGCCTAATAAGTATACCTTTGTTCTCGTCAACAAATTCTGGTTTATAGCGCATATTCTTCTCACGTGGCATCAAGAGAGTTTTTGTTTGTCTAAAATGTTTGAAATATCTTGCCCTTGAGGGGGTTGAATTTGATGTTTTCTTTTTGTGAATATAAAAGTGGGGTTGGTAGTTAAAGTGGGGTTTTTTGTTTTAGCCTAGGCAGTGTCTGATTTTTGCTGCTTCTATTAATGAGTTGCGTGCTTCTGTTTCTTCGCCTTCTAGGTAGTTGATTAAAAAGTTGTTTGTAAAGTTTTCGTGTTTTCGGTGTTCTAACGTTCTAGGGCCTAGTTTTATGTCGATTTTTTCTTCTACTGTTTTGAGGTCTGCTAGAACGCGGGTTAGGGCGAGTCGTAGGGTGTCAACGTTCATGCCTGCGCGTTTGGCGACGCGTGGATGCATTTCCATTAGCATGTTTACGTTCTCCCAGCTGACATAGCCTCCAACGCTGTTGAAGTCGTGTTTTAGGTTAACGTATGTTTTGTTTAGTGTGTTGTATTCTGTTTCTGTTATGTCTTCGAGGGCTTTTGCGCCGATGAATTCGGGGGGAACACCTATGCTGTAGAGTGCGGCTGCAAATGGGATGGCTCTTGGTAGGCTTACTCCGGCAACACTTCGGCTGTATCCAAATAGGCCTATGTGTAGTTTTCTGGCTCGGCGTTGTGGTACATATGGTGAGAGGCAGTTTACAAGTGGGGCAAGTACTTCGGCGACGCATTCGTATTGTTTTTTGCATTTGTCAAGTATATTGTCTAATAGTTTTTCTTCTTCAGGTGTGATAGGGTCTGGTTCTTCGTTTGGTAGGCGGGTGTTTAAAGTTTTTATGCATTCTTGTACTTGTTCTAGGGGGTAATCGTATCGTGCTGCGGATTGGACGGTAACTGTTGAGAGGCCTTTGTATTCTTGTAGAAAGTGTTCTACGTTGATGGGTGAGAGGTGTCCTCGGAAGGGTTTGGAGCCAACACCTAAGATTGGGTGTATGGCGACGTTTTCTTGTTTTTCAAGTTTTTTAAGTTTGTAGAGTCCAATTTTTGAGAGTAAAACCGCGCAGATTAGTCCATAGTTTAATGCTGGGTCTGAGCGGGCTATGAAAACTCGCATGTGTTTGGGTTTGACTGTTTTAATGTAGGGTTTTATAATGTTGTCAACGTTGTATATGCTTTTATAGTCTTCAACTAGGGGGATGATGTTGATGCTTTTGGGGTTTGTTGAACCTATCCAGTCTTTGGCTTGGGTGTTTTCGTCTAGTTGGGTTTCTTCGCCGTGTACTATGGCGTTTTTATAGTAATTATATAGCCATACAGGTTCTTTTCCGTCTGTTGTGAAAGGTAGAATTACTTCAAAAATTGGTGTGACGTCTTTTTTGTAGAAGCTTGTTGCGGCGTCATATGCCATGGGAATGTTTTGAAGGGTTTCTGTTACAACTTTTTTTTCTATGGCTTCAATTTTAGGGTTAGGAATACGGTAAGTTAGAAACTCGTCTTTTCCTACGAGACGATTTTCAAAGAACTTCCAGTGTTTATCCATTAATTTGCGAAGAACTCGGGTGTCAACATCTTTGCCTTCGCTGTCCCACATGACTTCTTGGCAACCCAAAGTGTCGTAAGCGTAATATGCCTCAAATACTTCGGCGTTGCCGTCAATTACTGGGCCTTTGCACCATTCAGGCACATTTACGTTATCAGGATGCTGGGTTGACATAGTCTTGGGTATTTTTTCCTCGTTTTTCATAGTCTCATCTCTTCAAATATTCAAACACTGAAATAACCAAGGAAGCTACACATCAACTATTTCAATTTTACAATAAAAATACCCGCTTTTTATCTTCTTTTTGGTTAGTTGGTTTTTCTGGTGAACCTTGAGTTGGATGGATTTAACATAACAGTTTTAAGTCTTTACCCCTTTAAATTCTACATGAACACGGCACATAAAAAAGAAGAAGCCATAACAGTAGTGGTACGTATGTTGTGGGAAGCTAATGATCAGGCTTCTGAGGCTTTTCGGCAGGGTGATTATCAAGGTGCGATTGAATGCTACAATGAGGCGTTGCATCTTTGTAGTTTGCTTTCGGTAGAGGTAGTGTTTGATAGGGCTAGGTTTGAGGCTATTGTTCATGCGGGGTTGTCTGCAGCTTTTGGTCGTCAGGGTAAGCATATGGAGAGTTTTGCTGCCTCTAATAAGGCTCTTGTTTTTTTTGATCAGGTTAGTGAGTTGGATGCTGTGGAAACAAGTAAATTTTTGATGGCACAGGTAAATCAGGGTACTGCTTTGGCTGCTTTAGGTTGTTTGCCGGCTGCTTTAGAGGCCTTGCATAAGGCAAAACAAGTTTTCCTCAACAAAAGTTTAGATCCGGCTAAAAATAAACAATGGCTAGAGATAGTGGAAGGTAACATTGTAGCCATTAATGGTCAAATAGAAAAGTGTCAGCCGTCTCTGTAGTAGGTTATGTTTTTAATGTTGAACTTTAATATGCTGTTTGAAGTGATACTGTAATATGAATACTTGGCGTATTTTGCCTTTTGAAGTTCGTAGTGCTGCTTGGAACATGGCAATTGATGAGGCAATCCTGCAGGCTTGTATTGCCGGAAAAGTGCCTAACACGTTGCGGCTCTACCGTTGGAGTCCCTCTGCGGTAAGCATTGGAAGAAATCAAGTTGTTGACGATACAGTTTATCTTCAAACCGCTAAACAGTTTGGGGTAGATGTGGTGCGACGTTGTAGCGGTGGAGGAACCGTTTACCATGATTGCAATGGTGAGGTTACTTATAGTGTGGTTGCTAAAACTTTTGATATAGGCAACCTTAACGATATAGCTAGTGTTTACTTTAAAATTTATGAAGCCCTAACCGATGCCCTGCGACTCTTAGGTATTTCAGCAGATTTTAACCCCGGAGATGCAAAATTTTGTCCCAACCTAACCGTGGAAAATAAAAAAATTTCCGGCAGCAGCCAAACCCTCTCCCAAGGATACGTTTTACAACATGGCACACTTTTACAAAGTGTTGATTTAGACAAAATGTTTCAATTACTTAAACTAAAAAACCTCTCCTGCACCCAAGCAACTGAACTTGGACGACAAAAAATAACCAGCATAAACACAACCTTAGGACACCCAATCAGCCCTGACACAGTTGCCAACGCATTAAAACAGGGCTTTAAAGCAATCCTAAAAATTCAACTAAACGAAAATCCTCTAACAACATTTGAGGAAGAACTAGCCACCCAATTGTATAAAGAAAAATATTCAACTAAAAAATGGACCTTAAACCCCAAACTCCCTTAAACTCTCTCTCTTTCTTTATTTTTTCTTTTATCATTTTTTTTTATTCTTTGTGCCATCTTACCCCTTGCGTTGTGTCCTCAACTACAATACCTAACGCTCTAAGTTGATCCCGAATAAAATCAGCTTCTTTCCAGTCTTTAGCTTTACGCGCCGCTTCCCGTTTCTGCACAAGAACCTCAATATCCCCCGATAAAGGCTCTTCATTTTCCACTTTATCAATAACACCCAACACCGAATTAAACTGCATCAAACATTTACTAACCTGCTCAGCCTCCTCCATGTTTACTAACCCCTCATCAAGCAGATTATTAATCTCTCGCACAAACTCAAAAAGAACTGCTAAAGCTATACTAATGTTTAAATCATCATTCATAGCCTCAGCAAAACATTGCCTCACACGCTGAACCTGCATAACAACCCTACCCTCACTACTACCTCTGCTGCTGTTGTTTTCTATATTTTGAAGTCTGCGTACAAGATTTTTAAGACGATCAATTGCACTTTTAGCTGCATTTAAACCCTCAAATGTAAAATTAAACTGTTGACGATAATGCGTAGACAACAACAAGTAACGAATAGCCAAAGGATCATAACCCTTCGCAAACAAATCCCGCAAAGTGTAAAAATTACCAAACCGTTTACTCATCTTTCTACCTTCAACCTGCAAATGCTCATTGTGCATCCAATAACGCACAAAAACCTTACCCGTTGCCGCCTCACTCTGCGCAATCTCATTTTCATGATGAGGAAACATGTTATCAACCCCTCCACAATGAATATCAAAAGTTTCCCCCAAATACTTCATACTCATAGCACTACACTCAATATGCCAACCCGGACGACCCTTACCTAACTCTGTTTCCCAAAAAGCATCCCCATCCTCAGAGGTGTAAACCTTCCAAAGCGCAAAATCTTGAACATCCTCTTTAGCATACTCATCCTGACTAACCCGCGCACCCGCTTTAAGCTCCCCCACCTTTAAATGAGAAAGCTTACCATACCCTGAAAACTTGGAAACCGCATAATAAATCGAACCATCCTCCCCACGATAAGCAAAACCTTTAGCCTGCAAAATCTTGATAATATCAACCATCTCAGCCACATGATCCGTCGCACACGGATAAACATCAGCAGACTCAATGTTAAGCATAGCAATATCTTCAAAAAAAGCCTTAACATAAAAATCCGTAAACTGCCTAAGCCCCACCCCTCGCACTTGACTACCCCTAATAGTTTTATCATCCACATCGGTAAGATTCATAACATGAATAACCTTAAACCCACAATACCGCAACCAACGCTTCAATAAATCTTCAAACAAAAACGCCCGAAAATTACCAATATGCGCATAATCATAAACCGTTGGACCACAAGTATACATTTTCACCTCACCCTGCTTAATTGAAGTAAAAACCTCTTTCTGCCGTGTTAAAGTATTAAAGACATAGAATGGAAATTGATTGGAGACCACTTTCTCAGCTCAGAGAAGGTTAACAAAATTATTATTTAAGCCTAACTCTAACAACTCTACTAACCCTTCATAGATACTTTTGTTAGCAATCAAAACTAACGTCACATTTCAGTTGTTGGTTCTTCTTGGGTTGTTGGTTCTTCTTGGGTTGTTGGTTCTTCTTGGGTTGTTGGTTCTTCTTGGGTTGTTGGTTCTTCTTGGGTGATAGTTTTTTGTGTTGTGTTTGTTTTTTTCTTTATTAGAGGTAGTATGAATTCAAATGTTACAAGTAATATGATGAGTATTACTAGAATAACGGGTATGATGCTGTATTGTTGGGAGAGTAGTGCCAGTGAACCTATCCAAGGTATGCGCATTACAACTTTGCCGTAAACGTACTCTTCTGATATTGCCCCTCTATACGTACTGTTTGGCGCATCAGCAGGAGACTGCCAAGGGTCAATGCTTTGTGTTGGTGTCTGAGGCCAAACATTAGGATACCCATTCCCATCCCCTTTAGTGTAGAAATAAAGTCTTCCATCAACTTCCACTACCTCCACAATACGATGCACAATATTAGCTTGAGGATCATTTGCAGGTTTAATGGGATTGCGGAAAACTATTATATCACTATTTGGATAACCCGTTTTCAAATCTTTTGCATCTACCCCTTGAATAACAATCAAATCCCCCACATGCAAAGACCTCTCAAAAGCATGCGAAAAAACATCACACTGACCCGCAGGAATACACATACTCCCACTTGTCACAGTAAATACCGGAAACATTTCCGTATTTAACGCCACAGGAAGCCCAAACCAAAAACTAGCAACAAGAATAGGAATTAACCCTACCACAACAACAGTTTTAAAAACCTCATTATTCCAAAGCCTCTTCAATGCAACAACCAATTTACATCCCGTTTATACGTTAAATGTTGATGTAACTATAAAATCCTTCGATAAAATAAGTCAAAAAAAGAACTTGGAAAAATAACAAAATTTTGCTTGCTCTGTATTTGTTTTGTGTTTGTCTCTTCTTTGATTGAGTGTGAGTAGGGTGTCTTGGTGTAGCTGGTTATTTTTGGGATGTTTGGAGTGGTTGTTGAACATTTTGGGTTTGTGTATTTTGGTATGATGTGGTATGTTGAGTCATGTGTGGTTTGAGGTGTTTTTGTTTTTTGTTGGTGTGGGTCGAAAAGTTTTTACACACCACACATATGTGTTAAGACTTAACATTTAATAACTATTTGAAAATTTAACGGCAAATAAAACCTGCCCTCCCGAAAAATTATATCTATAAAACAGAGATAATCAGCGGAAATTAAAAAACACGACTTTTCCAACACTTTCCAACAACAGCAAAACATATAACATAGATATAAATTATATCTA
>WQYG01000024.1 GCA_009781395.1 Candidatus Bathycorpusculum sp.
ATGATGATGATGATGTGGATGGTGTGGTAAAGTTTGAAAGTTGAGCCTGAATGTGCGTCGTGTATACTTTCTCGTGCTCAAATACAAATATATCAAGCTACTACAAATCCTGCCTTACGCTTTAGATGTATGGCAGAAATTGTTAAACTTTTGAATCGTAGTTTTAAACCATCCACTGTGGCAGCTGATATATGCACTACAAGAGACCGTATTATTCGCCAATTAACCGGCAACCCCGACCCCTACAAACAAATAAAAAGGCTGGCTAACGAAAAAGCCCTAAAAATATTACCCCAAGCTAAAAAATTTGTGCAAACAGGCCACACACAACAAGAAAGATTTAAAAAAGCATGTTTATGCGCAATTGTTGGCAACATTATGGAATTTGACATACCCGGACACAAATTCACCCTAAAAGACCTATCTAAAATAATTAAAAACGCCGCCAAAGACCTAGTTATCGATGACCTTGATAAAGCATACGAAATAACTAAAAAAGCTAACAGCATACTATTTCTCGCAGACAATGCAGGAGAAATCGTTTTCGACAGCTTACTTGTCGAACAACTTAAAAACATGGGCCTAAAAGTCACCTACGTCGTCAAAGGCGGACCCGTAATTAACGACGCCACCCTAGAAGACGTAGAAATCTCAAACATAGACAAACTCGCAGACGAAATCATCACAACAGGAACAGACGCCATAGGCCTACTCAAAAAACAAGCCTCACCCGAATTCCTAAAAACCTACGACCAAGCAGAAATAGTCTTCGCCAAAGGCATGGGCTACGCCGAAACCCTAACAGAATACAAATACACCAAACCCCACCTACACCTCCTCCGAACAAAATGCAACCCCGTCGCCAACTATTTCGCCGTCCCACGCGACAAAAACATTGCAAAACTAGTAGCATAAAACAAACAACCCAACCTCAACCAACCAACCAGCAAGATTAAAAATAATTAACAACTGCTCTTACAATTACCCTTCCCACCCTAACCTAGAAATTTATCTCCCTTTCACCTGCTTTCTTAAAGCGTCAATAACTACATAAGTATACTGATGTTCTAAAACACAAAATACCCCACATGGATGAAAACTTTTTTATGGAACCGAACAAATTTGAAAACCAATTGGCGGGTGAAGATCTCCATCCGTTCCGCCAAGTATAAACCCCGGATAAGGAGAATTCAAATGCAAAACAAAACTAAAACCGTAGCCCTAATGTCCATATATGCAGCACTCTATGTTGTGTTAGTAACCGTTTTTATACCCATATCCTTTGGACCTCTGCAAGTCCGCATAGCAAACTCTTTAATCGCCACAATACCCTTATTTGGGTTTGCAGGCGTTCTTGGACAAACCATAGGTGTTCTCATCTCCAATGTTCTCACACCAGCAGAACTATTTCCATTTGATTTGCTAAATGCCATACCCTCATTTATAATGTCATTTGTGGTCTACTACATTTACAAGAAAACCAACAACGACTACACAGTCATTGTTACAGGTATCGTTTACTCAGCGGTTATTGGAATAACTGTCGGCTGGATGCTACATCAAGTGCTACATATTCCTTTAATTGCAAGTATTGTGTCAGTTACATTTGGAAACATAGTTGCAAGTGTGTTAATCGGTTGGCCACTGTTTAAACTGCTTAAAAACATAGGCATTCACCGATGGATAAGTCAAGAAGCAAAAAATGTAGAGGTAAACAAAGATGAGTGCGAACAAGAAATGTGTTGTTGTTCTTAGCGGAGGACCCGATTCTGCTATAGTTGCGTATTGGGCAAAAAATCAAGGCTATCAAGTCTACCCCCTTACATTTAAATATGGACAAATTGCGGCTAAAGAAACTTTGGCAGCTCAAAAAATCGCAGAAAACCTAAGCACTAACACAAAAATTATTGATCTCTCAGCATTAAAAGACATATTTAATCAAACAACAGCCCTTGTCAATAGAAACATTCCCTTAACCAGCGAATTTACCCCCACAATTATTGTACCCTTCCGTAATGCCATCTTTTTATCAGTAGCTGTAGCTTACGCCACTACTGTTGAGGCAGACAACATTTTTTATGGCGCACATGGTTCAGATGAACCCTTTTTCCCAGATTCCCGTCGGGAATTTTATGAAGCTTTTGAAAAAGCCGCCCGTTTAGGCACAGAACAAAACATTAACATACACGCCCCATACAGTGATAAGAAAAAATTTGAACTCTTCAAAATAGGTGCAACCCTAAACGTACCTTTAGAAATAACCTGGTCATGCTATCTTGATGGGGAGAAACACTGTGGATTATGTGAATCCTGTGTTAACCGTAAAAAAGCATTCTATGAATCAAACATAGCCGACCCAACAGAATACGAAAACTAAACCCAACAAAAAATATCCTCAAAATTCCTAAATCCAAACTATACAACAACAATTAATTCTAAAAATGGCTTTCGTTTTATTTGAAGGGAAAATATTTTTGAAAAGACAAAGAATGTTATTGTACCGAAAGCTCTAAAAGTTAAAGAAGATTAGTAGATTCCGTGAGTTATTGGGCCGGTAGATCAGCGGTATGATCGCCGCGTTCGCAACGCGGAAGTCGCGGGTTCAAATCCCGCTCGGTCCACCAAATATTCTATTTAGGGTGTGTTTTGTGTTTGTTTTGGTTGTTGAGTGGTTTTTTTGGCTTTGTTTTTCGCGTGTGTTGTGGTGGATTGTGTTTGTTCAACTTGTGTTTATAAACTTGTTATTAACTTGTGTTAAACAATAGTTTATATGTTTTATTGGCTAATCCCTCTGTGGTAGAGATTTAGGACATGCAGTTACAACATAAAACAGTTTATCCGTTCAGTGCTATTGTCGGTCAAGATAAAATGAAGTTAGCTCTAATCCTAAATGTAATCAACCCAAAAATAGGCGGAGTTCTTCTTAGAGGTGAAAAAGGAACTGGCAAATCCTTAACGGTACGCGCCCTAGCTAACCTCTTGCCTGAGGTTGAAGTTGTTACTAACTGTCCTTTTCATTGTGATCCAAAAAATCACAAAGACCTCTGCAAAGATTGTGCCTCAAAAAATACAAATAACGAAAAATTACCAACAAACAAACGGGCCGTTTCTGTAGTAGAGTTACCTGTAGGTGCTACCGAGGATCGCTTAGTAGGCACTATTGACATAGAGAAAGCCATTAAAACAGGCGAAAAACATTTCGATCCCGGAATTTTAGCTCAAGCTAACCGTAATCTTCTCTATATCGACGAAGTCAATTTACTTGATGACCACCTAGTTGACGTTTTACTTGATGCCGCAGCAATGGGTGTAAATTTTGTTGAACGCGAAGGAGTCTCCTTTAGTCATCCCTCACAATTTGTTTTAATCGGAACAATGAACCCTGAAGAAGGCGAACTCAGACCTCAACTTTTAGATCGTTTTGCTCTTTCAGTCGAAGTCAAAGGCATACCCTACAAAGAAGCTAGAGCAGAAATAATACGCCGACGTATTGCATTTGAAAACGATCCGCACTCATTTGTCACCTTCAATTTGGAGGCCCAAGAAAACATACGTCAAAAAATCCTCTCTGCAACCACACTTCTACCTAAAACAAAATTAAGTTCTGACCTCCTTGATCTTATAACACAAATCTGTACAGACTTTGCAGTAGACGGTCATCGCGCAGATATAGCTATGTACAAAACAGCTTGCACCATTGCCGCTTACAACGGACGAACAGACGTTACTGAAGAGGACATCAAAGAAGCAGCAGAACTCGTGCTCCCCCACCGCCAACGCCGCCAACCCTTTGAAGAACCAAAAATGGAACAACAACAAATTAACGAAAGCATCCAAAAATGGAACAACGACAAACAACCTCCCCCCCAAAACAATGATGCAAACAACAATAACAATAACGATAATTCTCAAAACCCCGATAAACCAGATAACCCTGACAAGCCCGACGAGTCTACGGAGGAACAGGTTTTTCAAGCTGATACACCTTATGCTGTAAAGTCTCTTTCTTCAAATGTTCTTGATGACATTGAAAGACACGGCTCAGGGCGACGTTCAAAAGTAATTAGTGATTCTAAACGGGGCCATTATGTGGCAAGTATGCTTCCTAGAGGTAAAGTTACTGATTTGGCTTTTGATGCAACTTTACGTGCTGCAGCTCCTTTCCAGAAGCGACGAAAAAACGTTACCACTCCTCAGCAACAACAAAATGCCTTTTTAATTGAGAACTGTGATTTGCGTGAAAAAATTCGCGAAACAAAGATGGGCAATCTAATAATGTTTGTAGTCGATGCCAGTGGCTCTATGGCAGCAGAAGAACGTATGAGCGCAACTAAAGGAGCTGTTCTTTCTCTCTTATTGGATGCTTATCAACGCAGAGACCGTGTAGGTATGGTAGTATTTCGTAAAAACTCTGCAGAACTTGTTTTACCTCCAACTAACAGTGTAGAACTAGCACAAAAATACTTAACCACTTTACCAACAGGGGGTCGTACGCCGTTAGCTCATGGATTAAAACTCGGTTTAGATGCTGTTGAATCTTCTCTGCGAACAAACGATATTCCCCTATTGGTATTAGTTTCCGATGGACGCGCAAACGTTAATCTCTACGGTGGCGACCCTGTTGACGAAGCTAAAAATATCGCATGCAAAATTGCCTCTAAAGGTATACAATCAATTGCTATAGATACTGAACACGGATTTCTTAATTTTGGATTAGTCAAACAGATTTCTAAAACAATGGGCAGTAAATATTTACGTTTAGAAGAATTACGCGCAGCATCTATAGCTTCAGCTGTTAGAACTCAACTGTTACATGACCCCTCTACTGCACCTATCAACAACTAGCTTGGAGACAAAAAGTTGAAAAAATCACCAGCTTTATGGCGCTCATCATCTACTACTGTATCTGTCTTGTCTGCTTTGACTTATGATGCATACACCCATTTTTTTATAAAAATTTCCTCCAACTTATCCTATACATCAACTTTAACCTCAAATGTACATCAACAATACCTCAACTATTCAATAGCTAAAAAAATTTGTCATAGAACCAACATCAAAGAAGAGGTGTCTGAGCATTCATGACCACCACTGCAGCTGATCTAAAGAAACTTTACAGTAAAGACAAAAAGAAAAAACTCTTTGTAATCTTTTCTATCCTCTTAGCATTAATAGTTACGATATTGTTTTCCCTTAGTTTTGGAGCTTCCTCGCCTAGACTAGGCGAAGCCTTAACTGTTATATTTTCTAAAACCTTCCCATTCTTAAATATAGGTCCAGCTTCACCTCTTGCTGAGACCATAATTTGGACTATCCGCTTGCCACGAATTGTTATGGCCTTAATAGCTGGTGCTGGATTGGCCACTGCAGGTGCAACAATGCAGGGAATTTTACGTAATCCTCTTGTTTCCTCCTACATACTAGGCATTTCTTCTGCTGCAGGATTTGGTGCTGCCTTAGCCATAGTCTTTGGTGTTAGTATTGCATCTTTTGCGGGCTACCTTGTAATCGGTAACGCGTTTATTTTTTGTTTAATAGCTATGATAATTGTCTACTCTATTGCACGTATACGCGGTATGAGCTCTGAATCAGTAATTTTAGCAGGAGTAGCTGTTGGTTTTCTCTTCTCTGCCCTTCTCTCATTAATACAATATATTGCTCCTGAACGAAACGCAGTGACTGCTATTGTTTTTTGGCTTATGGGCGGACTTTACACTGCATCCTGGCAGAACATTCTACTTTGCCTTCCTCTTGTTGCAGTTGCCATGATTCTTATGATGACTCAAGCTTGGAATATTAACGTCCTAAGCATGGGTGAGGACGTAGCTGTTAGTCTAGGCGTCAATTCCAAACGTGTTTTATCTATAAACATGATCCTAGAAACCGTTGCTACTGCTAGCATAATCTCTTTCACTGGAATTATTGGCTTTGTAGACTTAATCGCCCCTCACATTTCTAGAATGCTAATTGGCAATGATCACCGATATTTAATACCTTGCAGTGCTCTCATGGGGGCTCTTATGCTTCTTGGCGCAGACACTGTGGCTAGACTAATTATGATGCCAACAGAACTTCCCGTTGGAATTGTAACCTCCTTACTTGGTGTTCCATTTTTCATTTATCTACTAATACGTAAAAGGAGGCATCGCTTCAGTTGAAATTAACTGTAAACAATCTTTCATTTGGTTATGCTGGCGTTTCAATTCTAAAAAATGTCGATTTAAACGTTGAACTAGGTGAGTTAGTAGCTATTGTTGGCCCCAACGGTTCTGGAAAAAGCACTTTATTAAAATGCATAAACTGCATTTTAAAAACAAAACCCAATAGCATACTTATAGATGGACAAGACACTAGCAAGTTTACTATTAAAGAATTATCTAAATTTATGGGATATGTTCCTCAAACATCGATAAACGCTTTTCCTTTCACAGTATTTGATGTAGTAATGATGGGCAGAAAACCCTATGTTCATTGGAGTATAGGTGAACGTGACAACGACATTGTTTTTCAAATGATGCTGCTTTTAGGAATTGATCATCTTGCTATGCGACAATTCTCTGAACTTAGCGGCGGTGAACAACAAAAAGTCATCATTGCCCGCGCTCTTGCGCAACAACCCCAAATTCTATTACTAGATGAGCCTACAAGTTCTTTAGATATTAAACATCAACTTGAAATTCTCTGTATACTTAAAGGTCTTGCCCAAAGCAAAGGACATGCTGTTATTGTATCCATACATGACTTGAATTTAGCTAGCCGTTTTTGTGATAGACTTTTCATGCTTAAACAGGGTTGCATTTATGCAATGGGTCCTCCTGAAGAAGTGTTAACAGCAAAAAACATTGAAGCCGTTTATGGCATTAAGGCAGATGTCTCCACTTCAACTACAGGTAAACCCATAGTTATGCCCATAGTTAACGATTTTAACGATTTCACTTCAAAAATATCTTGCTTCTTTGAAGAAAAGGATGAATTGAAAATATGAAAACCCTTAAAGTAGCTTTTGCATCCACAATTCCAGCCGACGCAATCCCCGCTCTATCCGCAGTGAAAACCATAAATGAAAAATTTCCCCAAGCAATTGAACTATGCTTACGAGCTGGTGGTGATTTCCGCGATTTTGGTGCTTTAGACGATTTTATCAATTTCTCCAAAAAATCCCACATAGTCTTTGTACATCTGATGGGTGATTTACCTGAATTTGACAAACTAGTTGAAGCCTTAAAACACGCAAAAATACCCCTTATGGTTTCTGCCCCCTTCTTTGGAGGTAACACCCAAACTAAATTTACAACCGTACAAAATGAAGATAAACAAAAAATCTTTTTTTACCTTAACTATGGCGGTAAAAAGAATTTTGAAAACCTCTTTTACTACCTTGCAAACCGCTTCATAGGAACTAACTACACTTTTGAAGCTCCAACTAAACCTATATGGGAAGGTATCTATCACCCCAGCTTTGACTATGTTCCAACGTTAAAAGAATACCTAGACAAAAAAATTGTTACCAACCGCGTAACTGTTGGACTTTGGTTCCATCAGAGTCAATGGCAGGGCGGCAACACCAGTTTTGTTGATGCTACAATCCGCGAAATCGAAGCTCAAGGTGCCAATGTGTTACCGGTATTTTTTGGCGGATCAAAAAACCCCAAACTAGGTATGAACGGCTTAGATTGGGTTATTGATAATTATTTCTTAAAAGACGGCAAACCTCTTGTAGATGTTGTCTTTAGCTTATTTTCTTTTTCCCTTTCAACTTGTCTCTCAGGGGTTGACGCAACAGGCACTTTGAAAAGACTTGGTGTTCCAATAATTAAAGCTATAACTACAAGTAACACTTACGAGGAGTGGCGCGATACCCTGCAGGGTTTAAGCATCATGGATATCCCTGCTAATGTTGCTATGCCCGAATTCGATGGAACCCTAATAACCGTGCCCGTTGCCTCTATAGATTACAACCAAACTATTTCTTCAGCGGGAACTCGTATAATAAAGTTTGAACCCATCGTAGAACGCACTAAAAAAGCGGTTTGTTTAGCCATAAAATGGGGTAAACTACGACAACTATCTAACAACCAAAAGAAAGTAGCCATAATTTTCCACAATTACCCCCCAAGAAACGATACCATAGGTCATGCCTTTGGCTTGGATTCTTCTGTTTCAGTTATGAACATTCTTCAAGGCCTAAAAAACCAAGGATATACTTTAGATGAATTACCTGAAAGCAGCCAAAAACTTATGGACACCATAATTGAAGGGTTAACTAACGATCGCAGATGGGCCAGCGCACAAGACCTAAATGATCGTGCCTTAGACAAAATCTCACTACAACAATACACACAATGGTTCAACGAACTACCTCTTGAGGTAGCTACTAAAATGGAGAAAGACTGGGAAAAACCTCCGGGAAAACTCTACACCTACAACAACAAAATTTTAATCGCCGGTATACAAAACGGAAACATTTTCATTGGTTTACAACCTCCCCGAGGTTACCTAGAAACTTCAGCAAGCATATACCACAGTCCCGACTTGTCTATGCCCCATCACTATTACGCTTATTACCGTTGGATACGCGACATCTTTGGCGCCCACGTTATCATGCACATAGGCACTCACGGTTCTTTAGAATGGTTACCTGGAAAATCTGTAGGACTATCCCAATCCTGCTCTCCTGACATAGCCATATCTGATTTACCCAACATTTACCCCTATGTAATAACTAATCCTGGCGAAGGCACCCAAGCTAAACGCCGAAGCTACTGTTGCATTATAGAGCATTTAGTGCCTGTTATGCATAATGCTGATTCCTATGAAGAACTGGCAAAACTAGAAATTCAACTTCAAGATTACTACCACGCAAAAACTGTTGACCCCGAAAAACTATCCATTTTACGTAATATAATCTGGGAAAATGTAGTTACAGCTAAACTTGACAAAGACCTAATAATCACCCAAGAAACTGCATTTGCTTCATTTGACGACTTTTTAGAACAGCTACATGCATACATTAACGAGTTATCCGACGCACAAATCCGAGACGGCCTCCACATATTAGGCGAAGCCCCCAAAGACCTAAAACTAGACAAATTCCTTGTAACCTTAACCCGCCTAAACAATGGCGATGTGCCCTCCTTAAGACAGTCCATTGCAGAACTATTAGGCTTTGACTATGAGGATCTTTTGGCCCATCGAGGCAAACTTTGTAGTGACGGCAAAACTAATGGGGACCATCTAAAAGAAATCAGCACTCTTTCACTTGAACTTATCCAAAAATATCACTTAACTGATTTCAACAAAGAAACAATTCCTACCCTAACAAAAGAAGTGCTAGGCGCAAGCACCACCAAAATAGACCACTGTCTTAACTACATTAGCCATTTTCTTGTTCCCGCTCTTGCATCAACAACTGATGAATTAACCTATGCCCTATCAGGCTGCCAAGGTGGATATGTGCCTCCCGGACCATCTGGCTCTATAACCCGTGGTATGGCAGATATTTTGCCAACTGGCAGAAACTTTTACTCCGTTGATCCTCGCGCTGTTCCAACTCCTGCTTCCTGGGAAGTCGGTGTCGCTCTAGCAGACGTGTTACTTGAACGCTACTTAAAGGAGGAAGGAAAATATCCCGAATCTATCGGTATAACTATTTGGGCAACAGACACTATGAAAACCAAAGGCGATGACATTGCCGAAATTCTTTATTTGATGGGTGTTAAACCAGTTTGGGAAAGATCCAGTGGCAGAGTTGTTGGTGTAGAACCTATTCCTCTTGAGGTTCTCAAGCGTCCCCGTATAGATGTTACTATGCGTATCAGTGGCTTGTTCCGAGATACTTTTCCTGTAGTAGTTAATCTTCTTGATGTCGCTGTTGAACTAGCCGCTGGATTAAAAGAATCTCCTGATCAAAACTTTATAGTTAAACATGTAGACACTGAAGTAGCCGAAGAAGTCCTCAAAGGGGTAGATGCTGTAAAAGCACGGGAAGCGGCTTGTTACCGAATTTTTGGGGATCAACCTGGTGGGTATGGTTGTGGTGTAAGTTAAGTTATAGATTCCAAGAACTGGAAAGACCACAACGACTTAAGTGATGTCTACATTAACTGGGGTAGCTATGCCTATACTCGTAAAACATATGGGTTGCAGACGCCTGAACAGTTCAAACGGTGTCTAAAAAAAATTAATGTTACCGTCAAAAATCAGGATTCACGTGAATATGACATTTTAGATGGTGATGACTGGTATGACTCTCATGGGGGTATGATAAACGCCGTTAAAATTTTAGGCGGTAAGATCCCTCGTTCTTATTGTGGTGATACCTCTGACCCTAACCGGGTTAAAGTTCGAAGTACTGCTGAGGAAACCTGTTTCATTTTCCGTTCTAGACTTCTTAATCCAAAATACATTGATGGTATGAAACGTCACGGGTATCAGGGTGCTGCTGACTTGTCTAGAAATGTGGATTTTGTTTTTGGTTGGGATGCCACTGTTGAGGTTGTGGAAGACTGGATGTATGAGGAGCTGGCCAAAAAATACGTTTTTGACCAAGTTATGCAGGAGTGGCTTAAAGAAGTAAATCCTTATGCGCTACAGAATATGGTAGAGCGGCTTTTGGAAGCTATAGCGCGTGATATGTGGCAGGCTTCTGATGAAATGAAAAAAGAGCTGCAAAAACTCTACCTAAGTATAGAAGGTCTACTTGAAGGCAATAACGAGAAGTAACAAACAAGAATAATACTGGAGAAAAAATGAAATGAGTAAACATGAAGTAACTCTAAAAGAAACCCCTATAAATCTTCAATTTAAAGAGGCAAACGCTCGAGTTGTCTATCATAAATATGATGGTGTATGGCATAACTTGACGCTTGTCTCTTTTAATGAGCAACGTTCAGTTTTATCGACTTTGGATGGTTTGCGAAAAGTTCGAAATGTAGGTAACGTCTTTTTCCCTGATGAGTTGTCAAAACGTCATATGACTTTGCAGGGGTATGAACAAGTTAAGAAGCAGCTTCCTAAATCTTTGGGGCTTAATGGTAGGGACTTTGTTTTTTTAAGTACTGCTGTAAATATGGAGTGTGTGGCGGTGTGTGAAAAAATTTTTGGTGATTTTCATATTTGTTGCATTGCAACAGGTGGTGCACGTGATAATGCTTTACGTATGGGTGTAGATGCTGGTAACTGGGTTGAAACTCAAACGCAGATGAAGTTGACTTTAGGTACTATAAACATTATTTTATTAACTAATGTAACTTTAACTGTAGGTGCTATGGCTAGAGCTATAATGAGTGCTACCGAGGCTAAGTCTGCTGCGTTGCAAGATCTTGGCTATAAGAGTACTTATATGCCTCAGGTTCAAGCTACTGGTACAGGAACTGACAGCATGCTTGTTGTTTCAGGTGTAAATCCTGATATAGTAATCAAGCATACTGGAGGACATACCAAAATGGGTGAATTGATTGGTTTTACCGCCAAAACAGCTGTCACAGAAGCGTTAAAAAAATTCGACAAAATATGAGGTAGTATTGATGGAATCTATTTGTACTGAAAATCTTTGCAAAAATTATGGTACTGTTAAAGCGATAGATAATTTAAATTTAAGTGTTCATGCTGGTGAGATCTTTGGGTTTTTGGGACCCAATGGTGCTGGAAAAACAACAACTATTCGGGTCTTAACAACTCTAACCCGTCCAACTTCAGGATCTGTTTCTGTGGGGGGCTATAATGTAAAAGATGAGCCTGATAAAGTAAAAAAGATGATTGGAGTTGTTCAGCAGCATTTGAGTTTGGATCGTGATTTAACTGTTCGAGAAAACATGGAATTTCGTGCACGTATACAACATTTGAACGCTTCTAAGCGTAAACAACGCATTACTGAACTGTTGGAGTATGTGGAACTCACAGAGTTTGCAGACAAAATGGTTGACACACTTTCAGGTGGAATGAAAAAGAAGGCAGCTATTGTTTGCAGTCTTCTTCATGAGCCTAAATTGTTATTTTTAGATGAACCCACTGTTGGGTTGGACGCTCAAGCTAGACGACGTTTATGGGATTTTGTACGCCGTTTAAACAAAGATGGCACCACAATTTTCCTTACTACTCACTACATTGAGGAGGCCGAAGTTTTGTGTGATCGTGTTGGAATTATGCATCATGGACAATTAATTGCTGTAGATAAACCTGCTAATCTTCGTGAAAAAGTTGGATCAATAGTTGTTGAAACCCTTGTAGATAATAAAGAGACTCATTACCAGTTTTTTGCTAACCGTGAATCTGCAAATGCTTATGTTAAAGGGTTACCTGCTGATGTGAAAACTGTGATTATTCGTGAATCAAATTTGGAAGATGTTTTTATTGAGCAAACAGGTGAAAAGGTGGGCGGTCAATGATGAACCTTTTTAGTGATATTTATTCTGTTTTCTGGCTTGATTTGCGTGTCATGGGACGACATTGGAAGTCTTTAATTGCTACGAGCCTTGTACTTCCATTGCTTTATTTGGTGGCTTTTGGCTATGGATTAGGGCGGGGTATCGATGTAGATGGCGTTAGTTATCTCGCCTTTGTTATCCCTGGTATTGTGGCATTAACGGCTTTTTCCACCAGTTTTAATGGTGCTTCATCAAAACTTCAAGTGGATAAAATGTACTACAAAAGCTTTGACGAACTCTTGATGTCCCCTGTAAGTTCTTATGCAATTATTATAGGTAAAGCTTTGATAGGCGTATTAAGAGGTGCAATTAGTGCTACTGCTATATACTTGGCAGGTTTGGCTCTTGCGCCAACGTTACTGGTTAGTCCACTTAGTTCACTGATATTTTTGATGTTGATGTTGCTATCCTGTTTTGTGTTTGCTTTATTTGGCGTGATGGTCGCGTTACTTATCGCTTCTCACCATGGAATGAGCAACTTTAGTACTCTGGTAATTTTGCCTATGACTTTTCTATGTGGTACCTTTTTTTCACTAAACCAATTACCTAGTATAGCTAAAGCGGTATTGTACTTCTTACCTCTAACACATTCAGCTACTCTTCTGCGGTCCACAGTGTTAGGTTTACCGTTTCCTTGGCTGTCCTTTGTTGGGTTCTTGATTTTTGGAAGCGCCTTCTTTATTGGATGCGTATTTGCTTTAAAGAGATCAAGCGTGTAAGACAGAAGTATAGTCAAGTCAAGACTATCTCTCTTTTTTTATTGAAACTATTATAATGTAACGTTGTAGGTGGTAAAGTGGTCAATAATGTAAATCAAGCGCAAATTCATGCCCAAATGGGTCAACTTAAGAAAATAGCAGAAAAAACAACAAATTCTGCCGTAAATGTGTACATAATTATGGCACTACGTCAACTAGTGAAAGTACTTACACTTAACGAGCACAATCGATTCAAAATATGGCGAGTGAACAAAGCAATTGCGTGTATATGTATAGCTACACAACTACCTAAATGTGTGCAAGAGGAGAAAAACGAATTAACCACAATCATCTGGCAACTTGAAAAAATAGCCCTTTCCATGACGTAACTAATGAAAAATGTGTAATGTATAGTGGTGATGTTTGGTGTTTAAAAAAGAAATTCGAATGTGATGAGGTAAATTGGTTTTTACTGTTTTATTGGTTGGTATTTTTTACAGTATGTGTTTGGTGCTGTGTGTGGTTTATGAGTATTGTTGCAGTACTTATTGACGTTATTCTTTGTTGTAATGTTGCTCGTGTTTTGTTCAACTTGTGGTTAACTTGTGTTAAGTGTAGATTTAAATAACTTGGTTGTATAATCCAGCCAAGTTCCAATATTTGGAAAACTAGTAACAACAATAACTATGGAGGTGAACATTTGGTTAAAAAAACTGTAATTGCAACAATTCTTATCACCATACTTTTAACGGCATCTGCATATGTTGTCTACACCCAATACTATAATTCATCTTCACCATCATCTTCCTCAAATCCATCTAGTGGACAGTCACCTCAATCTGGAAATACTTCAACTGACCCTTCAGATACATCCAATACTTCACGTTCGTCTTCATCTGGTGGCAAAGATTCTGCTTCAACAAATGACACAATTAAAGTTGTCGATGGTGCTGGTTATATCATCAGTCTAGATTCTTCTCCAAAACGCATTCTTGTCATGGATGGAGGTCTTGCAGAAATTATGTATATCTTAGGTGCAACGGATTTAATTGTGGGTCGAACAGATACTGTTACTTTTCCTCCACAACTTCGAAACGTACCTAGCCTAGGCGCGTATGCGTATGCTGTCAGCTTGGAAGCAATACTTGAACTGGATCCTGATCTTATAATCTCTAGCTCACAATTTGGGTATAGCCCAGTTTATCGACAAGTCGTAGATATGGGCATACCTGTTTATCTTGAAACCTCAGACAACCCTCCAGCAGTAGACACTTCAAAGATGACCGCTCAAGAACTATACAATTACCCTACAAGAATAGATGTTGTATGTGATGCACTAAGAGGAATATCTGAACTAGTGGGTCGTAAAGGCAATATGGATGCATATATTACTTGGGCACAGGGTTATAACAAGATTGTCAAAGACCGCATAGCCGCACTACCTCGTGATCAGATGGTAACTGTCTTCTATGAATGGCACGCTTACCCATATAGAACATATGTTGACATGAGTATGTATCAAGGCGGTGGAATTAACATTGCAGAACAAACATATCGCGACTATAGCAGTACATTAAGTCCTGAATTTGTTGTCGAACAAAACCCTTCAGTGATTATTGCATTGATCTCTAGTGCTAATAATGACGTCAATGATTTCATTGCTGCTAAAAACGAGGTTCTTAATCGTCCAGTGACTCAAAATGTTGATGCAGTGAAGAATGGCCGTGTTTATGTTTGTGACTTTGCTGCCCGAAACGGCCTGCGTTCAGTAATTGGGTATGTCTATTTCGCAACATGGCTTCAACCAGACCTATTCTCAGATGTCAATCCAACAACTGTCAGTCAGCAACTACAACAATTCGGCATACCTGCATCAGGAACTTATTGTTACTAATAACGCGCATTAAACTCCTGATGTATTGCCTCTTTTTCTTTTTATTTTTCACTTATTTTATGACAAGTTAAATTTTTGGGTGGTGTTTGTTGTTTTTTGTTTGTGGTTGTTGTTGGTTTATTGTGTTAAATTTTGGTTGATTAACTTGTGATTAATTGTAGTTAACTTAAGGTTTATTAGAGTTCTTGTTGTTGGATACTTAAAAGTTGAAGAGAACATGCAAAAAACAAAGATATGGTTAATTATAGCAATAGTTCTTGCGGTAGTTTTAGTTTCAGCTTCTTTAGTGTTTTTCAACGGCACCTCTTTAGGCAGTAACAATAGCGGTAAACCCGTAACTGTAGTTGATGATGACGGTACTGAAGTAACTATAACTGTGGTTCCTCAACGTATTGTCTCCTTAGCCCCTAGCATTACAGAACTTTTATTTGCTGTCGGTGCAGGTGATCAAGTTGTGGGTGTTACAGATTTTTGTGATTACCCCTACAATTTTGCTCAATGGGTTACAGAAGGTAAAATGGGTACTATCGGTAATTACTGGCAGCCAGCAATCGAACCTATAATTGCACTGGATCCTGACTTAGTCATCGCTAGTGGTGGTGGCGCAAGTGATGAGGCAGCATCTAAACTGCGCAATTTAGGTTACACTGTAATAGTGCTAAACCCACAAACTGTTGATGATGTATTAGATAATCTCGAAATTGTCGGCAAAGCAACTGGTCATGCTAATGAAGCCACCGCCCTAATATCTAATCTTAGAGCACGCATCGATACCGTAACAAACAAAGTTGCAGACATAACAAACAAACCCAAAGTTTACGTTGAAATATCTGCCACTCCTCTAATGTCTGTTGGACCAGGCGGATATCTAGGTGACCTTGTTACCTTAGCCAGTGGCATAAACGTCTTCGATGATGCACTAACATCTTGGCCCGTTGTAAATTCAGAAAGCGTTATAGCAAAAAACCCCGATATAATCCTCTCAACCTACACACCTCTTTACACCTTTAACACACGCGCAGGCTGGTCAAGTATCAACGCAGTTGCAAACAAACAACTCTACCTCCTAGAAAGCAACAACATCTATGTACGACCAGGACCAAGATTCATCGACGCACTAGAGGAACTCTCACAAATACTCCACCCAGAACTCTTTGCCTAAACTTTTCCTCTTCTTTTTTAAGGAGTAATATTTGATGTTGAAAAACATTAAATCAATCATCGCAAAAAATCAAGTAAGTCGAAAAACCAAAAACTGGTTACTTATACTGATAGGACTCTCCATACTTTTGACCTGTTCTATCATATTATCCATAAGTGTAGGTTATCTTGACATTCCATTTTCCAACATAATTAAAGTATTCCTCACAAATACCCCTGGTATTAACAACTTTTTCCATTTTCCCGTTTCATCAACTGAAACAGCCTTAATTCTTCAAATACGTCTTCCAAGAGCATTATGCGCCGCACTTGTCGGAGCCGCTTTATCCATAGCCGGTGCAGCCTATCAAGGTCTATTTAGAAACCCCATGGCTGATCCCTACACAATCGGCGCCTCATCAGGCGCAGCACTAGGCGCCACATCCTCTGTTATTCTCGGACTTGGCATAACTATAATGGGCATAAGCACAAGACCCTTTTTCGCATTCATAGGCTGTTTAGCAACAGTACTTGGGGTATACACCATATCAAGAGTAGGCAACAAAGTCCCTGTACAAACCCTACTTCTCTCAGGCATCGCCGTTAGCATCCTATTTGGTGCAATTGTCAACTCTTATCACACCCTGTTCCCCGAAAAATTTCGCCAAACAGCCTTCTGGCTTATGGGAAGCTTCTCATACACAGAATGGCTTGACCTATGGAGTGCACTACCATTCATAATAGGCGGCTCCATAGTCATCTACATGTTCGCCCGCGACCTCAATCTTTTATCACTTGGCGAATCTGAAGCTACCCACTTAGGCGTTGACCTTGAAAAAATGAAAAAAATTCTCCTTGTAGCAACTGCATTTGTAACAGCCGCTGCAGTCTCAATCGGTGGTTTAATTGCTTTCGTAGGCTTAATCATTCCCCACCTGACCCGTCTAATATTTTCTCCTGACCACAGAATTCTAATGGTCTCATCCGCTTTAATGGGTGCCATATTTCTTGTGCTATGTGACACCTTGTCAAGAATTCTAATAGCCCCTACCGAACTTCCTGTAGGCGTAATAACTGCCGTTTGCGGTGGACCATTTTTCCTCTATCTTATGCGAAGAAAGAAAAAAATTGATGCATCATAGGTGACAAACATGGTACAATTAAAAGTTAACAACATAGATTGCTATTATGAATCCACTAAAATTATTGAAAACATCAGCCTTCAGACTCAAACAGGTCAATTTGTTGGTATACTTGGACCCAATGGGTCAGGAAAAACAACCCTGCTAAAAAGTATAAGTCACATACTTAAACCTAAAATGGGAACAATTCTCCTAGATGATAAAGACATCTATACCCTAAAAGCTAATGATGTCGCTAGACAAATGGCAGTTGTCTCACAAGGTTCCAATGTTGCGTTTAGTTTCACAGCTATTGATGTAGTATTAATGGGGCGTTCTCCTCATCTTTCCCGGTTTGCCGTAGAAAGTGAAAATGATGTAGCTATTGCCAAAAAAGCTATGGCTTACACTGGAACATTACACCTCCAAGACCGTTTAATAACCGAATTAAGTGGTGGAGAACGACAGCGTATTATTATAAGCAGAGCCTTAGCTCAAGAACCGCAAGTTCTCCTACTTGACGAACCTACTACTTTTCTTGATGTTGCCAATCAACTGGAAATAATGGATTTGCTTAAACAATTATGTGATAACAAAAAACTTTTAGTTGTAGGGGTATTTCACGATTTCAACCTTGCAGCACGCTATTGTGACTCCCTAATACTATTGAAAAAAGGAAAAATAGTTGCTACTGGAAGCACTGATGTTTTAACAAGTGAAAACATTAAAACAATTTTTAATATAGACACCGTTGTAAAACAGAATTCTATAACAAAAACACCCTATATCATTCCTATCTCCATTAACCATGAAGCACCCAAGCGCAGTTTAACTATTCACATAATCTGTGGGTCTGGAAGTGGCAGTTCTTTAATGAAGCAACTATTTGATGATGGTTATAATGTAACTGCTGGAGTTTTAAACCTGCTTGATACTGATCAGGAAACCGCAAGTTTTCTAAAAATACCTATAACCCCTGAAGCTCCCATGTCTCCCATAAGTGACGTAGCTCACAATGATAATTTATGTGCAATTAAAAAAGCTGATTTTGTGATTGTAACATCCTTTCCATATGGGTATGGAAACATTAAAAATTTGGATGCAGCTCTTTTTGCTGTCAAACAGGGAATCCCTACTTTTCTATTGGATGACTCTCCCATAGAGCTGCGAGATTACACAAAAGGTCAGGCACAGGAAAAAATGCAGGCACTAAAAAATAAAGGCGCCGTTGTAGTTCAAGACGAAAATGCACTTCTATCTGCACTGAATTATTTAGCCAACAAACATGTGGCTGATAAAGCAAATTCCCCTCAATCCATAACAGCAGTAACCGATACTTTACTGGAGGTTAGCTCTTGAAAGGTATAGCTTTTTACGGAAAAGGCGGTATTGGTAAATCCACAACTATTTCTAATGTTATTGCTGCTTTATCTCTGAAGAACAAAAAAATCTTGCAAATAGGTTGCGATCCTAAACACGATTCAACGCGTCTGCTCTTAGGCGGTTTCACCCAAACAACTGTACTTGAGCAGCTAAATAGCACAGGTATAGTCTCCCTTGACACAGTGATGCTAACTGGTTACAATCAGGTGCAATGTATAGAATCTGGAGGTCCAGAACCCGGTGTAGGTTGTGCCGGTAGAGGTATAATACAAACACTTCAACTCTTAAAAGACCAAGGACTTGACACTCAACAATTCGATTATGTATTTTTCGATGTTTTAGGTGATGTCGTATGCGGCGGATTTGCAGTCCCAATGCGTGACGGCTACGCTGACGAAATATACATTGTATCCTCAGGTGAAATAGCTTCCCTTTATGCAGCTAACAACATCGCAAAAGGTTTACAACGATTCACTTCAACCCATGGAAAACTCGGAGGTATAATAGGTAATCTACGCGGAATAAACAATGAACGCCAAATATTGGAGACTTTTGCTAAAAAAATCGGAACAAACATAGTTGCCTTCATCCCCCGCAGCGAACTCATACCTCAAGCAGAACTTGCCTCTAAAACCATCATGGAATTTGCCCCCAACACTGAATTAGCCCACATCTACATAGCAATCGCTGACTATATAGAGCATCATGCTAACCCTGTAATTCCCACACCCCTCTCAGACACAGACCTTGAAGACTTTCTCCATGACTTCTGTTATGGTACAAAAATAAAAACAAAACTTTCCCAACCCATTCAAACATCTGCAAACAGTAATAATCATCAGCAACAAGTAGCCGTTCAAAACATGACTAACTGTAGATGCGATATAATGCCCAGTAAAAACAGTCAAATCGCCGTCTCAAAAACGCGAGCCCCCTTATATGGTTGCTCACTTTCTGGTGCCTATAGCGTTGTAAATCAAATCCAAGATGCAACCGCTCTAATGGATTCCCCCCAAGGTTGTGCCTACATTAACTATTGCACACACCAAAATGCACTCCCTAACTCTTGTATGTCCTATCCCCCCAATCTTTTATGTACAAATATGCAGGAAACCGATGTGATATTTGGCGGTACAAAAAACATAGAAGAAACCTTAATTTACATGAAAAAAAGATTCCCCACCCAACCAATTTTTCTTATAACGTCTTGTCCTGCAGGACTAATCGGAGACGACATAAACTCTCTTATACTAAAATTAAATACAAAAAACCAAAGACTACTCCATCTACCTTCAGATGGAGTAATGGGTGGCGCCTTTTATACGGGCATGCTTGCAGCCTGCCAATTAATTGCACGCGAATTTATAGATAAAACCATCAAACCCACTAATGACGCTGTAAACCTAATCGGTGAACAAAACCTTGCAACTACTGCTAATTCAAACTTTCAAACAATAAATCAAATACTAACAGCGTTAAATATAACAATAAACTGCCGATACATCAGACAAACAAGTATAGACGAAATAAAAAACTTTAAAAAAGCCAAAGTCAACCTGCCCGTTACAAATGGACCAACAGTTACTGCCCTTGCCGCTTTTTTAGACAAACACTTTGAAACAGAAACCCTTCAACTCCCCCTACCAATTGGTTTTAAACAGACCATGGATTTCACTCGTATAATTGCAAGTCGATTTGGCAAAGAAACTTTGGCTGAAAAATTTATTTCCGAAGCCCAAGCAATTTACCAAAAAGAAACAAAGCAACTAAAACCGCATTTTGCAGGAAAAAAAGTCCTAATTAACTCCAACGGCGCTAACACCGAATGGCTACACTCCACATTAAGAGATTTAGATGTTGAAGTAACACAAATCAGTGCCTTTAACATATTCTGCCCCGAAGAACGAGCTCTGCCTAAATCAGAAACAAACTATACAATGGATCACATAGAAGAAGTAATACGTTTGTATCATCCAGATTTCATTTTGTCTGCCCTGCCTCTAATAGCCGCCGAGTCCGTTAGACCTCTAACAACAACATGCATTCCATGTGTAGCATTCCCCGTACTTCCCCCCTATGGGTTTAACTCTGGATTGGACTATGTACACGAACTTTACTTTAAATTAAAAATCCCCTTTACCGAAGGTTGGAGATACGATAATGAATAATACAAATTTTTCTTCTAAAGCTTCCCATAGACCTGACTCCCTAACAGGTGCCATAGCCGCCTTTGAAGGCATTCAAGAAGCTTGCACGCTTCTTAACGGACCCATAGGATGCAAAATGTATCCTGCCTACATGTCAAGTATGTTAGCATCTCACCCCAAAACTACACTTGTTAACTATTTTGATGACTTTTATTTTGGCCAAACCAGAGTCCCCTGCACCTACATAGATCAGCAAGACTTTGTGTATGGAAGCGAATCCAAAGTCACCACAGCTCTTAAACAGATTGAACAAAAAAAATACGGTATCATAGGCGTTATCAATCATTCAGGCACTTCAATTATAGGCGATGATTTAACCCAAATCATCCAAAACGCTGATATTAACACCATAGCTGTCGCTGTTGACAGCACTGGGTTCACAGGAACTTTTGCATCAGGCTTCCAAGACACTGTCATCAAAATCCTTGACCGCATACTATTAAATAAAAACAACCAAAAAATCCCTCACACCGTTAACATTATTGGCAGCACAATATTTCACTATAACTGGGAAAATGATATCGCTGAAATCAAACGAACACTCGAACTTTTGGGTATTCAAACATTATCCGTCATCTGTGCAGGCGAATCCATGGCTAATATACAAAAAGCTAGCCAAGCCGAACTTAACATAGTTCTCAACGAAGAATACGGTGATAGAATTGCTACCTACCTAGAAACTAAACACGCTATTCCTAGTATTGATTTAAGTCTACAGGCCCCCTATGGACTTTCTGCCTCTGAAACATGGTTCAAAACAATAGCCGACTTTTTTAAAATTTCCAACGAAACCCTAACACTTGAATCTAGACAAGTGCGAAAAAAATGCTACCCTGCTCTTACCCGAGCATCCTCTCTTACAGACGCTCTTAGAGGCCTACCTTTCGCCATTTTCGGAGACTCCTCACAAGTCTATTCCCTTACAACTTTTCTCTACGAATACTTAGGAATGCTACCTGTCACCATCGGAATTAAAGAAATAGGCACAAAAAATTTCGAATCCCTAAAAAACTATACAACCAAAAACCTGCCAAACACACAACTTGTAGTTAACCCCGATCAATACGAATTAATCGACTACCTCAACCAAACAACACCCCACCTACTCTTAGGCAGCAGTATCGAAAAACACATTTCTCTAACACTCCAAAAACCACCACAATTCATCCCAATAACCTTCCCATACCCCGAAAAAATCACCCTAACAAACCGCCCCCTGACAGGATTCAACGGTGTTCTAACACTCATCGAAGATATAGTCAATGCTATAAAACATAGTGGAATAGCTTAAATCTACACCTTCAAAGCAAGTACCCCTAGCTTTAGAATTTCACACTTAAACAACAACCTTATGCACCTTTACTTGTAAAATAGAACTATTTCGCAGAACTACATCATCAGACCATAACAAATACCACAATACAAGCAAAAATTAATCTGGTTTGCTATATATGGAAATATGAACAGGAAACTGCCTTAGGCGGAATATGAGTGAAAAAACGTTTAATGAAACTTTTTGCACCCCTGCTTGCTCTGTTAATTGTAGCTTCTTTAGGTGTCTTTCCTGTTACCACAGTTGCAGACAAAGATAACCAAGATGAAACCCTGGACTTTATGAAACAAGTGCTGCCAATCGACCTATCAAAATACAAGATCAACCTTAACACGAGTTTCGCACTTGTAAGAAAAAACGACACACATGAACCTGCATTCAACAAAAATTAAGTTTATGTTACAAACATCACCAAACTGTGAAAATGTGTTTTAATGGCAGGGAAAAATGGTGA
>WQYG01000025.1 GCA_009781395.1 Candidatus Bathycorpusculum sp.
AGGTCTTTTGAGGAGTTGCAAGTGGCTCTAAAGACGGCGTTAGCTGCCATTACTCTTAGCAATATTGAACACTGGTTCAAACACGACGGATATCACTATTAATGTAAAATCAAGTTGCTATAAAAAACATAAGAAAGGAAAAAGTAGGCAGAAAGAAACCGGTTATATGAGCTGTAGAGTAAAACTCTATGCCTTATCGCCTTTCAGTGGCAGGTATCAACTATTGACGAAGCAAGGACGGCGGCCACCATACGAAGGTACGAACACCACGATAACATTTACAAGTAAAATTCACAAACCAATCAACGACACATAATAACAAATGTGAAAAAATTATATAAAAATGTTAATTGTGTTCAAGTGTGTGAACGAGCCTGTGAAGCTCACTTCCTGCATCAAACTCTGTCAAGTGGTTAAAATTGAGTTGGCTGTTTTTGGAAAAATGGTTTGTTTGGTGTTGAATATATAGGTAGAAATGTATTTGACATCTTTTTGTTGGCTTGGTGTAAAGGTTGTTGGTTGATATGTTTGAATGTGTTTTTGGTTATTTTTGTGGTAATTTGGGGGAGTCAATAAGGTGTTGTGTTGTGTTTGTGGTTTTTGGGTTGTTGGAGGCTTATGTTTAATATGTTTGGTGTTTTATGTGTTGTAGTGGCTGAAGGTTTGTGGGGTAGTTGGTTTGAGAAAGTTTGTTGAGGGTCTTGGTAGGGAAAAGCTTGTTGCTTTTATTGTGGAGTATGCTGAACGTGATGCTAAATTTGCTAATGCTTTAAAGGTTCGTTTTTGTAGGCCTGAATTTAGTGAAGAGCTTGGTAAACTTGAGTCTGCTATTGATAGGGCTCTTAGGGGGGTGTCTGATTATTATTATAGTCGTGATCGTGAGGGGTGTGTGAATTTTAATGTTAGAGATATCCTGACGGAGATTGTGTTGCGTGTGGAGCAAGGGTATGTGCGGTTGGCGTTTGCGGAAGTAGAATTGTTGTATCGTAAGTTACTTGAAAAGTTTGAGTATCAGGATGAGTGTGAGATAAGTGATGAGGCGGAAAAGTGTCTTGAGATAATGGCTATGATTGCTGGTAAGGCTGTGGATGAGGTTGATAAGGGTTACATATTTAGGCAATGTCTAGTTCTTGTGGGTGTTGATGATGGTAAGGATTATGGTGCGGATTATGAGGACAAGTTGTTAAGAATTGCCGCAGAGTTTGTCACGTTGGATAATTTTTCAGATTTAGATAAAGCTTTGTTGGTTTTTGAGGCTCAAGAGTGGCGCAGTGGAGACTTTAAGCTTATTCGTTTGGAGGTTATCCGTAGGTTGGAGGGTGAAAAAGCGGTTGATGCTTTTGTTGCTGAAAATTTACAGTTTCCTAAAATCAGAGAAATTGCCTTTAAGAAGGCTATGTTGGATAAAAATTTTGTGACATGTGAGCAGCTCTGTGTTGATGCGTTGGCATTATATTCTGAGCGGCCTCAGTATTTTGGTATTTCGCCGTGGTTGTATAAATTATTTTCAGTGTATGAGTTGATGAAAAACGATGTAAAATTGTCTGAAACGGCTGAAGTAATCCTTCTTAAAGGGAATTTGGAATATTATGATAAATTAAAATTTTTGCTTAAAAACCGGAATGTTTGGGATACTTGTTATGCAGCGTTGCTCTGTAAATGTGAATTACAATTATCTTGTGTGCAGTATATGGAAATTTTGGCAAAAGAAAAAGAATGGGCGTTATTGTTAGAGCAAGTAAAGAAACATTCTGAGCAAATCTATCGGTATGGGAAATTGCTTGCAGAGAAATATGTGTCTGATGTTTGTTCTGTGTTTACTTGGCAAATCCGCAAGGAAGCCAACGTTGCATGTTGTCGGGAAGCGTATAAACTGGTTTGTTTATCCATTGTGTGTTTTGCAGAAGCAGGTTACAATATGGAAGCTGCTGAAATGAAAAACGCTTTAAAGGTAGAATACAAACGCAAACCGGCGTTTGTTGATGAATTAAATAAAATCGGAGATGGTTTACTGTGATGCTTTCTAAATCTGAAATAGAGTTGTTTTACAAGTTGTGGTGTGATTTAATTTGGTCTGTAAATCAAAAGCATAAAATCGTGTCTGGATTTAAAAAGCCTGTTTACGGTGTTCGTATTGTTGAAGAGCCGTTTATTGCCATTCGGTCAAAATTGTGGGAAAATCCGCAGTGGATAGATGAATTTTTAAACGAAAAAGAATCCGGCGAATTAAATGAGCTTGAATGCAGTATATTGAAAGGATGGCGTAAAGATTTTATTAAAAACCGATTTATAATAGCGAAGCATTTACCAAAGTATACTGTTTTTATGACTTTTGACGAACCCTCAAAACTTTATGGCGTATGCGGTATAAGCAACCCCATCAAGGAAACCGCGCCATACCCTGCACCTTGTATAGTGGATGCGGTTTTACTTCCGTTTAAGGATAAAATTATTTATGACAGCTTTATTGGAACTTACCCTGTCACTTTTGATAAAAATCTAAAAAATAGTATAAAAGAGTCATATGAAGAATCAAAAGAAACCATTGGCATAGTTGAGATTATGGGAGTATCGCCTATTCCTATCAAACAGCAACCCGTTGCAAAGAAACCTAAAACTTTACCGCTCGCTACCATAGTTGTTGACACCAAAGGCGCGGATGTGCCAAAATCAATGTCTGCACGGTACATGGCAGTTGCAGATATAATTGAAAAATTTTGCGATGAAAAATTAAACAATGAATACAAAGAAATATGTTTAAAGGCGCTTGCAAAACTGTGCCGCAAACGCCCCTCACCCCTTATGTCAGGTAAGGCACAAACATGGGCTTGTGGAATTATCTATGCTATAGGCGCCAGCAATTTTATCTTTGATAAAACTCAACCCCTAAATATGACTGCAAGCGAAATTGCAGAATGGTTCAATCTATCAAAAAGCACCGCACATAATAAAGCCACTGAAATAAACAAACTTTTAGATTTGTCCTATTTTAACACGGAATTTCAGTTGAAAAAACTTGTCGATAAAAATCCCATGACATGGTATGTAACAGTAAATGGCTTCATTGTTGATGTTCGTACTATGCCCCGTAAAATACAAGAAGAAGCCTTTCATAAAGGATTAATACCCTACATTCCGACAGATGAAAAAACTGATGAGACCATTTAAGGCTAATGACGGGATGTATCTTTATTCCTTTTAACGTGTGTTAGAGGTTTGAACTGATGGTATTAGGTGTTTTTTTGTTTAGAGGGGTGTTATTGGTATTATGTATGGTGTGTTGTTGTGGTGGGTTATTGTGGCTTCTACTTCGTAGATTTTTTTAATGTTTTCTGTTGTTAGGATTGTTGTGGTTGGTCCTGCTGCGTGGATGGTGCCGTTTTTTATTAGGGCTATTTTGTCGCAGTATCTTGCGGCTAGGTTGAGGTCGTGTATGGCGATTGCTGCTGTTAGGTTTTTGTTTAGTACTAGTTTGCGGGTTGTGTTTAGGACTTCTAGTTGGTGTTTTATGTCTAGGTTGCTTGTTGGTTCGTCTAGTAGGAGTGTTTTTGCTTCTTGGGCTAGGGCTCGTGCGATTAGGACTTTTTGTTGTTCGCCGCCGCTTAGTTCGTAATAGTTTCTCATGGCTAGTTTTTCTATGGTTAGTGTTTTTAGGGCTTGCCAGGTGGTTTCTTGGTCTTTTTGGCTGCTTTGCCATGTTATGTGTGGTTTTCTGCCTAGGAGTACCATTTCGTAGACTGTTAGGTTTTCGTTGTTGTTGTGGTTGGTTGTGGTGGTTTGGGGGACGTAGGCTATTTTTTTGGCGATTTCAGGGCGGGTTATTTTGGTTATTGGTTGTTGGTTTAGTAGGATGGTTCCTTGTTTGGGTTCGAGGATTTTGTTTATGCATTTTAGGAGGGTGCTTTTTCCTGATCCGTTTGGGCCTGCTAGGCCTAGTATTTCTGTTTGGTCTAGTTGTAGGTTTATGTTGTTTAGTGTGGGGGTGCTGTGGTAGTTGAATGTTAGTCCTTGTATGGTTATGTTCATGGTGTTTGCCTTGTCTGCTCTTTTTTTGTCGGTGTTACTTTTTTAGAGTTAGGTAACAACATATAAGTATTACTTTTTAATAAACCCGTAGCAACGTGAGAACATGAAAACCCTAAAACCCAAAACAATACTACTAATAACCCTACTACTAATCTCCATAGTAGCCATAATAGGCTACAACCAAAACTGGTTCCAACATTCCGGCTCACAAACACCCTCCATATTCAAATCAACCTCCTCAAACTCTGCTATGAACCTCACCTTAGAAATTTATGGAAACGCCAACATGGACGGCAAAATAGACAAAGACGACATAACATACATCCAAAACATAATCGACGGCAAAAAACCCCCCACACCCTTCGCAGACGCCAACCGCGACGGCGTTATAAACGAATTAGACATAGCCTTTGTCCAAGCCATCATAGCGGGCACCGCAGAAAAAATATACCTCCTAGACGGCAACAAACAAGAAATATGCGTAACCCTGCCCGCAAACAGAATAATAGTCGAATACAACCAAAACACCGAACTAGTACGCATACTTGAAATAGAACACCTAGTAGTCGGCATCGACTCCGGCGTTGACCCCGTCAAAAACCTCTTCTTCCCAAACAACGCTGCCAGAATAACCTCCGTAGGCGGAATGAGCACCCCCGACTACGAAGCCATCCTAAACCTACACCCCACCACCATACTAACCTTCAGCCCAGACGTAACAGAAAAAGCAACCAAACTACCAGGCGTAGACGTAGTATACCTAGGCCTATACAGCCCAAACGTCACACACCCCCAAGACTCCCGATTCATACAAGGCATACTAAAAGCAGGATACATCTTTAACAAAGTAGACAAAGCAACAGAATACACAAACTGGCTCCTTACCCTAACAACCACCATAAACAACAAAATAAACACCCTACCCGAAAACCAACGACAAACAGTACTACTCTCAAACAGCCCAACCCTTGGCAACGCTAGATCATACCTACCCCACGACACCCTAGGACAAGCCTGCATCTTAGCAGGCGGCATAAACATAGCCAACACACCCATAGACTCCACAGCATTATCCGTCACCCTTGACACCGAATACCTACTCCAACAAAACCCACAATACATTTTCCTACACACCGTACGATACACCTACGGCGGAGGCACAAACGAACCCTCCCAAGGCATAGACGCCAACAACCCAACAGGAATGAAAAACGTCCTCCAACAATACACCTCCCAACCAGCCTTCGACAACCTAGACGCAGTCAAAAACAATAACGTCTACCTAATCGCAGGCGACTTTAGAAACAACGCAATGGGCGGCACCTTAGGCGCAGTCTACATGGCAAAAATACTCTACCCCGACCTCTTCACAGACCTAAACCCCAAAACCATACACCAAGAATACATAACAAAATTCCTAAGACTCGACTACAACCTAGACACAAACGGAGTCTTCCTATACCCACCAATAACCATAAACGGCGACACCGTAGGAATACCTAAAGGAGCAAACTAACATACTCCCCTCAACACTTCCTTTTCTCAATTAATCTTTGAACGCTAAACACGGGATGTCAAAATGGTTAGTGTTATAAACTGGACTAAACTTAGACAAAAAATCCTGATAGATACACAACGCACAGAAATGTATAACCCAAATTATTGGGATAAAGACGCCAACACCATAAACGAAAATTTAACACATTGGGATGAGTTAACAAAAAAACAATTACAACAACTCTCCCTCTCCTCAGAACTTACAGTTCTTGATATTGGTGCCGGCACTGGACGCTTAACACTACCCATAGCAAAACATGTTAAACATATAACCGCCTTAGAACCCTCTGAAACAATGCTCACCACCCTTAAAAATACTGCACAAAAACAACAAACCTTCAACATATCTTACATTAATAAATCATTAGAAGAATTAACTACAACATCTTATTATGATTTAATAGTTGCTTCATTCTCACTTTTCATGTTTGACATCAAGAGGGCTTTAATGAAAATAGATACTTTAGCAACCAAAGGGGTTTATTTTTTCATGTCCGCTTCACCTTGGATGGATGAAGGTGTACAAAAAGCAATTAATGGCCCCTTGAGTTATTGGTCAGATTTTATTTTTATCTACAATATTCTTTACAGTCTTGGAATATCTGCCAATGTAGCTATTCATGATTATGAATTAAAACAAAGTTATGATGATTTTGAGCTTGCGGTTTTGAAACTTGCTCAGATAAATAATGTTTCTCCCAAAAAAAAGACTGCACTCCAAGATTATCTTCGCATAAATCTTGTAGAAGACAACGGAAAATTGTGGTATAATCGCAAAAGGAAGATGGCAACGATATGGTGGAACAAAAACAAGTAAACCTTGAAACAATGCAAGATTTCACTGTTGAAGAAGAGAAAAAGAAATACCGAAAGATAGTGGCGAAAAGAGGGTTATTTATCGTTGTTTCTGTGGTGTTGCTTATTGTTATATCGGGGGTTGCTTTAGCTTTAGGCTCTGCGGATATGACTTTTTTTGATGCCTATTTGGCGATTTTTGCTAGGTTCTCCCCTGGCTGGTTTAATGTCTCTTCTTTGGCGTATACCGTTGTTTGGACATTGAGGTTGCCACGTATTTTGCTTGCGATTAGTGCTGGTGCTGCTTTAGCTATGAGTGGCTGTTCTACACAGGCAATTCTGCGCAATCCCATTGCTACTCCCTACACGTTAGGTGTGTCTGCAGGTGCAGGACTTGGTGCAGCCATTGGTATAATATTAGGTAAAGGGCTCCTAAATAGCAGCGGGGATTTTTCAATTATTGTTAACGCATTTATTTTTTCCCTTATCCCTATTGCAGTCATATTATTGTTAGTTAAACGAAAAGGCGCCTCGTCTGAAACTATGATTCTTGCAGGCGTTGCTATGGTTTACATTTTTAATGCCTGCACCACTATTTTACAGTATTTTGCAGATCCCAACGCTGTAGCTGCAATTGTATTTTGGCTTGTTGGCGATCTATCCCGAGCAGCATGGTACCAATTACCCTACGTATTTGGTGTACTGCTTCTTAGCTTTGGCATTAATTTATGGTTAGCCTGGGACATCAACACAATGAAATTAGGCGACGACACTGCAAAAAGCTTAGGAGTAAACGTTGACCGTACACGAAAACTTTCTCTGATAATAGCTTGCCTATCTACTGCAACAATAGTTGCTTTCACAGGCGCTATCGGATTTATCTGCCTAGTAGCCCCACACATCTGCCGTGCCTTCACAGGCTCAGACCAACGACTACTAATAATCAGCTCAGCACTAATAGGCGCCATAATGCTTCTAGCTGCTGACATCTTTGCAAGACAACTCTTAGCACCCATCGTACTACCCGTAGGCGCAATAACAGCATTTCTAGGCGGCCCCCTCCTACTATACTTACTAACAAAAAGAAAAACCCACTAAAAACTTGAAAACCAAAATAAAAACCAACATTTCTGCCCTTTCCCAACAGGTATTTCAAAATAACCTCAACAAAACAAAAATTAAAACTTAAGTATTGAATTTATTACCTTTTTTTAATCTTACAGTACCCAAGTAAACCTGGCAAAAGACTTGAAAACTCTATTTTCATTGTTATCAACACGCAATCTCAGTTTTAAAATAACGCCTTCATAGAAGGCGATGTAATGTTCTTGTAGAAGAGTAGTATTTGGTTTATAGTTGGTTTATGGTTGAAATTTTAGTATTGTTGTTGTTTGGGGTTGCCTGGGGGTGTTAATTGGGGTGGTCCACGTAGGTCTAATCGGAAACGTACCCAAGGAAGACAAACCGCTGTATGGAATTTTGGCATAGCAGAAATACACGAAATATCAGACATGTTCAACTTTGAACAAACAACAAAAACAAGAAACACACAAAGAAGAACAAGAAAAACAAAAAGAAGGAAACGCTAAGCTTCCACACTTTACTTTTTCTCAATCACAGTGAAACGGTTTTTGAATATTTGTTTTAAAGCTATGATCAAAGTGTCTTTTTGTTTTATGTATACATAAAACGGCAATTTTCTAAATTCTTTTTCAATAAATATACCTTGATCATTTAAAGTAATTTTTAATACCTCGTCATTTGGGGTGATAAAACTGTAGTCACCATCTTGCGATTGTTTATATTTTATCAATTCATCAAGAGACAGGTTTTCAGGTGTTCCATGTTTTTTTACTCCAGACAATAAAAGCCTTTCAATAAGATGCATAGTTGGTGTTCTAGTATGAGTATGAATAGCAATAACTCTCTCAGTTGTGAAATGAAGAGTATATCTCATTAACCGTCCATTATTTTGCTCTACTCCTAATTCGCAATCTGAAATGGATGTGAGTTCTTTTTCTTTTATGTCGGATGTATTTGACGGCATTGTGGTGTCACGTTATGTTATGGTGTGTTGTGGGTTATAAATGATTTGAAAGTGTTGGCGCTTGTCTTTTTTGTTTTTGTTTGTGGTGTTTTGTTGGTGGGTTTGTTTCATGTTTGTTGGAGTGTTTTTGTGTTGTTTGCATTTGTTTTTTATATGTGTTAAAAAAATGGACAAATAAACATATGGTGTTGTCTGTAAACTTGTTGTGGGCTTAAAGGTATGCAAGAGTTTTTATAATAATTAGGTTAATTTGTAGTTGACTGATAGTGTCAATTGTTTATGTTTGTAGAAAATGCAAAAAGCATTATTCAAAAACTGAATACGATCAAAGTAGGTTCTGTCTGTTATGTGGTTCTTTTTTGTTGCCGTCTTTCATTACGGACAGGTCATGTTTGCTTTGCAGTGATCCTGTGAAAATTCCAGGTGATGAAAGTGGTGATAAAGAAAATTCTGTTTTGTTTAGGGTTGCTGAAGGTCTGCGAGAAAGAATTGAGCAATCAAAAGAATACACTGTAGTGTCTGAAAAAGATTCTGAACCTCAAAAATTGCCTGTATTTGAAAGTTGGATGTGGAGTTCTGAGTATGATGAAGCGTTAAAGTTTGAGAAACAGCTACTTAAACAGTATCAGGGTAAAACTTTTGAGGAAGCCTTACCGGAGGGTAAAGTAATTTCAAACAAGCAAGGGAACTGTTATGAAATATCAACAACCTGTTTTTCCACTTTTAGAAATACAACGTGTGAAAAAAGCCGACAAATCCTGTTGTCTGATCTTAAAGTGCTTCCAGGCATAGGCTTGGTAACTGAGCAAATATTAAAAAATGAAGGCTACCCAACCGTAGAAGATTTAACACGTCATCCTCGATGGACAAAACAAGCCCAAACCTATTTGAAATTGGTTAACACAAAAAAAGTTGACTTACTTCAAACATGGCTCTGGCAACGCCTTCCAAAATCCCATCCATTATTGCACTATTTAGCAGGATTTTGTCAAAACCAAGACTTTGCTATTATAGACATTGAAACTTTGGGGCTATCTGAGAGACCGATAATTTTACTTGGCATAGCCAAACCAACAAAAAACAATAGTTTATCAACAAAACAATTTCTTCTACAAGACATCCCCGATGAACCAAGCGCTTTATGGGCGTTGCTCTCTCAAATAAACCCACAATTAGCCCTTATCACCTATAATGGCAAAAGTTTTGATGTTCCATACATTAAACAAAGACTAGCCTACTACGGCATAAATGCATCTATAGATAACCCAAATTTTGATGTTCTACATTTCACAAGACGCGCCTTAAAACCAAAACTTGCAAATTGCAGACTAGAAACAGTAGAGAAATACCTTGGAATAAAACGAGACATAAACATACCGGGCGCTTTAGTCCCACATTTCTATGACACCTATCTACGAACAAAAAATGTTGGCCCCCTCATACCAATAGTTGAACACAACAGACAAGATTTACTAACCCTTGCAACACTATTTTCCAAACTCTATGAGGAATGGCAATTTGATAAATGAATTCCTTAAAAACATTAAACAATCCCGTTCGTACAAAAAACAAATTGCCCACATAGAAGAGTTACCTGCCCACAACGCCAGCTTTGGCGAACTCGAAAAACCCCTACCTGAAAACCTGCAAAACGTCTTACTAAACCGAAAAATCAACCTTTACTCCCACCAAGCCCAAGCAATAAATGAAGCTAGACGCGGAAAAAATATAGTTATAAACACTCCAACAGCTTCAGGAAAAACCTTAGCCTTTAACATTCCAGTCTTAGAAACCTTAACAAACTGTGACAAAGCAACTGCACTATACCTCTACCCGACAAAAGCCTTGTCAAATGATCAACTTAAAGTTCTAAAAGACCTAGAAAAAGAATGCCAGATAAAAGTTAATGCAAACATTTACGATGGAGATACACCCCAATATCAACGAGCAAGTATACGAGAAAATTCGCGAATCGTTTTAACTAACCCTTATGGGTTACATCAATATCTGCCTCATCATAATCTATGGCGTAATTTTCTTTCGACTCTTAGATTTATTGTTATAGATGAAGCTCACGTCTACCGAGGCGTATTTGGCTCAAACGTAGCTATGGTAATTAGACGCTTACTAAGAATCTGCAACTATTACCACGCAAATCCCCAGATAATTCTTTCTTCGGCAACAATTGCCAACCCTGAAGAGCACGCTAAAAAACTCACTGGAAAAAATTTTACCATAGTATCAAAAGATGGATCACCCCGTGGAAAAAAATCATTTATCTTTTGGAACCCCCCCTTCACAGACTCAACCAATACCCTGCGAAGATCCACACATCAAGAAACCAAAGACCTCATGACACTTAACGTGTTACAAAACCTCCAAACTCTTTGTTTTACAACCTCAAGACAAATGGCCGAACTAATTACCCGATGGACCAAAGAACAACTTGTCACAAAATCTAAACCAACTAACATAGTTACAGCCTATCGCGCAGGCTACCTACCTCAAGAACGTCGCGACATAGAAAACAAACTAAAAAATAAAAAACTAATCGGCGTAATCTCAACTAACGCATTAGAATTAGGTATTGACATAGGTTCACTTGACTCAGTTATAATCTCAGGTTACCCTGGAACAATAGTTTCAACATGGCAACAAGCAGGAAGAGCTGGACGAAGTAACTCAGATTCCCTTGTAACTTTGGTTGCCTTTCAAAACCCCCTTGATCAATATTTTATGAAACATCCCCTTGACTTTTTTGGAAGACCCCACGAACAAGCAATCATAGATCTACACAACCGATACATATCTTTAGGTCACATAATGTGCGCAGCCAGCGAACTACCCGTAACTGAGGATGATAAACAATTTTTCCCTGAACGACTTGTAGAAAGTATTCAAGCCTTAGAGCGAGAAAAAATAGTCAGCAATACTCCTCGGGGGTGGGTTTACTCAGGAACAGCAAGAACCACTAAAATTGTAAGTCTTGAAAACATTACCACAAAAACCGTTACAGTTTTCTGCAACGGGAATTTGCTTGAAACTTTGACACTAAATAAAGCCTATGAAGAAGCCCATGTCGGTGCAGTCTTACTGCATCAAGGTGAAACCTACATTTGCGAAAGTTTAGATCTTGATCATTTAACAGCTAAAGTAAAACAAGAAAACGTCCACTACTACACAGAGGCACTAAAAAGTGTTGACGTAGCAATCAACAAAATATATGAAGAAAATGCTGTAGGTACAAAAATCGGATTAGGCGAATTATCCATTACTGAAATATACCACACATACCTAACAAAAACCCCTGATGCCCTTATCAAAAAAACCCCGCTCAATTTACCGCCGTTATCTTTTTCAACTGTTGGTTTATGGTTTATGGTTCCGGCTAAAGTTAAAGAAGACATAGAGGGTCAGGGTCTTGATTTTGATGGTGGTCTTCATGCAGTTGAGCATGGTATGATAGCGTTGTCTCCAATTTTTGCAATGTGTGATCGTTGGGACATCGGCGGGTTATCAACATCGTTGCATCTAAACACAGGTGAAGCAACAATTTTTATCTATGATGGGTTTGAAGGTGGAATTGGCATATCTGAGACTTTGTACTCAAAAATTAGGTTGCTATGGGAAAAAACTTTGGAGCTTGTGGAGACTTGTGAATGTAAAGAGGGGTGTCCTTCCTGTATATACTCGCCAAAATGTGGTAACGAAAATGAACCTTTAGATAAAAAAGCAGCGTGTAGTATACTAAAGGCGTTATTAAAAATGCACATTAGTGACAATAACAATACTGCTACTACTGTTGCTGGAAGATAAACTGTTAAAGTGTAAGTATGTTCAAGAGTTTGTTATTTGTTTTTCACGTGTGGACTTGAAAACTTTTACATGTTGGGGTGTTAAACTTTTTGTTATAGTTGGGTGGGTGGGTGGGTGTGTTTTATGGTTTTTTTGGATAATGTTAGATTAGTATTTAAGTAAGGTTGATGAAGTGTTCGTGCAGTAGTAGTGGTTGGGTATGTTGATATGCTCTGCGAGTATTATGTAGCTGCTGTAGTGATGAGGTTGCATGGCACTAAAGTAGTGGTAGTATCACAATTAATAATGATGATGGTGAGGATGGTGTTGCTGATGGTGGTTTTTAGGGTTTTAAGTTGGGGTTTGTCTGTTTTAAATTGTTGTAATAAGGGTATGTTGCTGTTGGAGATTGTTGTGTAAAGTGTTAGATTTTAAAAATAATCCTGGAGTAAAAGTGTTGGCTGCGGGCGCTGTTTTGCAGTTGTTTCTTGGTATAATTTATGTTTGGAGTGTGTTTGTGCAGCCTGTTCAAAATACTTTTGGTTGGAGTGCTTCTGATGTTAAATTTACTGTTAATCTTATGTTATGTTGTTTTGTTTTAGGTATTCTAATGGGTGGGAAATTGCAGGCTAAATTGAAAGCCTCCCACATTGTTCTGGCAGGGGGTTTGATGGTGGCTATTGGCATGTTTTCTACGTCTCTGCTCTCTTCTGCTGCTCCGTTTTGGAGTATTTGGTTTACTTATGGTATCATTGGCGGGTTTGGTGTTGGTCTAGCTTATAACACAATTATTTCCAGCGCTCAGAAATGGTTTCCAAAAAAGCGTGGTTTAGCCACAGGGCTTAGTGTTTGTACCTTTGGTTTCTCCTCTGTTGTATTTGCACCCCTAATTGAGCAGATGATAAATTCTACTGGCATCGGGTTGATTCTTACTTTGCAAGTTTTATCTGTTGCTTTCCTAGTTGTCACCGCAGCACTGTTTACTTTTATAAAATTTCCTGAAAACATTCCGGGCGCAGCTAATTTTGGCACCCAAACCCAATACACCACCGGGCAAATCATCAAAAAAGTTGATTTCTACCTAATCTTCTTTTCCATGATGTTTCTAACAGCTGCCTTCTTTGTCATAAACCCCTCTTTGCGATTACTAGCACCCATACATGGGTTAGACATATCTTTTGGCGTAACCCTAGTAATGATAGCAGGCATTGCCAACGCCATAGGACGTCTTGCCGTACCCCTATTAGGTGACAAAATTGGACGCCGAGGCGCTATACTTACCATCCTTTTGATAACCACCATTGGAACAGCTTCCCTTTGCGTAATAAACGGTACACTATTTGTACTTGTAATAGCCCTTATAGCCTTCTGTTACGGAGGATCATCCGGCATTTACCCTCTTGTCACCGCCGACTACTTTGGCCTTAAAAATGTAGGCGCAAACTATGGCGCCATCATGGTAGCCTTCATGTCCTCTGTACTTTTATTCCCTTACCTCATAGGACAACTTAACACAGGAGCCGGCGTCATCGCCACAGATAATGCAGTACAATACCTATCCTTAGCAGCTGTCGCTGCTGCAGGCGCAATTTTAGCTATAATCCTCATTCTAAAAGCAAAAAAAGGAAACAAATAACCACGCCTATTACCGAAATATTAGCTAAAAACACAAAATTATCCGAAACACTATCTGTTTAACCGAAATCAACCTGGGCCTTGAAAAAAACCGAAAAATAGCCTGAAAAAAACTAACAATAGTAGAAACCGCCCCTGACACTTGTTACCCCAAAAAATTAACCTGACGAACCTTTGACAAACACGCCAACCAATTGCCCACCTATTAATCGACCACGACATAAAACGCGACAACAAAGTACCCCACAACACAACAGGCAAAATCGAAAAACCCCTACACACAAAATACTGCGGAGAAAACATAGAAAAACAACAACTCAAACTCGACCTACCAAACACAAAATAACAAAAAAACTTATCCACATTTACACACTTCAACAACAACATCTACCACCACCACAAACCCCCTATCACACACATCTCCCACTGAAAACAGCACAGACAAATTTAACAATTAACAACATTATTCCAGTCACACATTTTAAACAACTTATCCTAAAATAACAATACACGAGATAGTGCCTCTCTATAACCCAATAACTACAGCATACTTGTCAAACTTGAAAAAAGTAATTGTTAATTATTGCTTATGTGTTGTGTTAGTTTATGAAACGTCAGGTTATTGTTGTTACGGGTACACCTTGTGTGGGTAAATCTACCTTATCTAGGCGGCTTGCGGAGTGTTTGGGTGCGGTTTATGTTAATTTAACTGATTATGCCGTGCAGAATGGTTTGGTACTTGGGATGGATGTTCAACGTAATTCTATTATTGTGGATGAGGCGAAAATGCGGGCGGCTCTTGCAGTTTTTATTGATCAATTGCCAAATTCTGTTGCTGTGGTGGTGGATGGTCATTTTGCTGCGTCTGTGGTGTCTGATGGTTTTTCTTCTTTTGTTTTTGTGTTGCGGCGTAATCCTGTTGAACTTAAAGAGTTTATGCAGAGGGAGGGTTTTTCTGAGGCTAAATTGTTTGAGAATTTGTCTGCTGAAATTTTGGATGTTTGTCTTGTTGAAGCTTTGCAGATGCAGTCAGGTAAAATTTGTGAGATAGATGTTACAGGTAAATCGGTTGAGCAGTCCGTTGAGGAGGTTCTTTCTATTATTTTAGGAACGCAGGATTGCATATGTGGTGGAGGTGTTGTAGATTGGTTAGGTTTTTTGGAGCAAAACGGTTTAACAGACCAATACCTCAAAACATAAAAACCTGTTCTGAGGTATTTTTAAAAAATATATGTGCGATTTAAGAACTATTTTTGTCTTAGTAATTTACCATGTTATTTGTGAATGGGTGCTGATTTTGAAAAATTCTTAGAGGTCAATATAGTTTTTGATGTTTATCTAGATATTTAACGACTGCTGTGGGGATTATGATGATGCAAGCAGCAGCAAGTATGAGGGTTAAGTAGGTTCGCAGAGAATTTGGTTGCGAGACAGGGTCGGTTGGTGATGGCGAGGGGGTAGTGGTTGTTATTGCTGAAATACTAGGCTCCTCGGGATAATTAGGTATTGTAATTGAAAACTCAGCATACACACCACCCACCCCCTCAAAATCCATATAATAACGACCCACTTGCGATGTAGGAATAAAATAGCCCTCTACTGCCTGAACACGAAAATCCACTATTGCAGTCCCCCATATAGGATTTATGTACATATGATAATTTGCAGATCCAAACTTATCATCCTCGTGAGCATAGGTGATTATTAGTTCTGTGTATTCAGAATCCGTTTGATATACTGCAAACCGTGGAATACCAATAGTGCCCTCTGGAGAAGTCTGGTTTCCAGTTGAAACGCAGTAGTATAGGTTGGTGAGGGTGTTGTTTTTACCAGTATAAGTTGTAAAAGGACGATTTTTAACCGCTATAACTATAGCTATACAAGATCCTGAGTGTCCTCCGTGGTGGGTTATTATTTTTTCTCCTGTGTAGGGGTTGATATAGTATGTTTGTGGAATCCAAACAGATTTGGTTATTTCTACTGTAATTTCCGGAGCATCACTTGGATTATCAGGTATAGTTATGGGTGCTACACATGGTTCAATTCAACAAAGCAAACATAAAAATTAATGTTAACACAAACTTTTTACTCAAACCCGCCATCAGCTTATTTCTCCAGTGACGTTGTTTGTTTGTTTTTTATCTTAGGGTTTCTATTTTTTGTTTTGTTAAGAGTTCGATTTTTCGGCGGTTGGCGTAGGATTTTGCGTGGTCACTGAATTTTTCACCAACCATAATGGGGGTAGCTAGACCTACATCTTCAGAGGTGGTGTCTAGGTTTATTATAATGTTTACTCCTATAGTGCGGTTCCAGTCTCGTATCCAAACACCCTGTTCACTGTGATTTTTCTGCACTATTAAATCAAAATGACGTGGCATACCACTATACCCCTCTAAAGTGGCATTTTCACAATTAACTTTATACCCTTTCTTCTTAAAGTAAACAATCGCTAACTGTGTTAATACTGACCTACTTTTAGGCTGCTCCTCACCAAGACTCACGCTACTTTAACTCCCTTCCAACCTTTAACTACCTGAACACGGAAAAACTTTTCCCTTCCCAACAAGCTACAAATTATAATTCGTTTGTTCAAGTTATTGTTATTCTCCTGTTCACCGCTCGTTAGGTGTACAAAGTTTTGCAGTTAACCTACTGTTGTAGCAACATTTTATTTGCTGTAGTTCTGCAAAACATTGGCATGTTGTGGTAGATAGGTGGAAATAAAAAGTGGTGATGTTGTTGGGGTGTGTGTTAGTTTTGTTTTTGTGGTTTTTTCTTTTGGGTTCTAGTGATTGCAACTGTGGCTATTGTAATGCCTATGATAATGATGGCTGCGATGATGATTATTTGTGTTGGTTGGAGGTTTTGGTTTTGAGTGTTGTTGAAGTTTAAGGTGATTGTGTGGGTGCTGTGGGTGTATGTGATGGTGATAATCCATGTGTCTGGTTCTTGTGAGTTGTTGCTGTAGGCTAATTCTTTTCCGTCAAGGTAGACTTTAAGATTTGTGAGGTCGTTGATGAGTGTTTTTGGTATGTTTACGCTGACGTATCCTGTTGAGCCTGAGGTTCCAGAGGCTGTGAAGCTTAATTCGCTGTTTTTTGAGTTAAAGACGAGTTGTGAAATAGTAGAGTTAGATGTTAATGTGAACACGTTTACTCCATTGTGGTTGTTTCCTAAAATGGGTTCTATGACTACGTTTACTGTTGCTGTTGCTGAATTGTATTCAGTGGTTGCGGTGCATTCGGCTTTAATTAAAAAGGTTCCTGATGTTAGTGATACCCATACTGCGTTGAATTTGCCTTCGTTGTTTGTGGTTACTAGTGATAGGGGTTCCCAAGTTTTGCCGCCATCTTTGCTGTTGTATAGTTGGATTGCCTTGTTAGCAATTCCTGCGTTATTATTTGAACATGTGCCGCTGATTTCTACTCTGTATCCTGCATCGATAGGAACGCTTTTGCATTGAAGATTTATTGCAGGTGTCGGTTTATCTGTCGATGGTGGTGTTGATGGGGATGGGGATGGTTTTGGTGTTGAAGGTGATCCTGTATCTGTTGATGGGGATGGGGATGGGGATGGGGTGGGTGTTGTGGGTGTTTCTACGAGGAGTCGGATTATAAAGTTGGTTTGTGAGTCTTCTATGGATACCCAGTGTAGTCCGTTATTTGCTTGAGGGATTTGGATTGTTATGTCAAATGAGCCTTGGGCGTTGGTAATTGTGTTTCCAATTTTTTCTGCGGTAGTCCATTGATCGGGTGTTACAGTGTTTACTACTGCTTGTCCGTCCCATCGAACATAAATGACTCCCGGATGGAAATAGTGGCCTGAAATTGTTAGGGTGTCGCCGGGTTTAACTTTCATGCCGTAATTGGCAAAGTTTGTTGATCCGCCGTATAGGCCTGTTGCTGTTTGGCTTCCTACTTGTTTTAATCCACGTGCATATTGAGTGTATGTTGCGTATGCATAAATTTTATCGTTACTTTCTGTTCTAAACATTATCTGAGACGAAATAGGGTCATAGTCGCCTGCGTACCCATTTTTTTTCAGGTCAGGAATTTTTGCATCAACATTGATATTTCCAGTGGCATCTGCTTCTACCGTTGTCCAATAGTTCCATGAACCGTAAAGTCCATCTCGATAAGTTATGTCTACATCCCTTAATGGTGGGTAACCTGATCCGGTAAATTGTATGTTTGCTCCCCCTGAGCCTGAGGAAGGTGAAATCTCAAATGTTCCATCGGTTATCAATATTTTTAGTATTAGTGAGCTCTGTGCATCTTCAATAGATATGTAATGCTCGCCTCCACTGGTTGCTTTAGGAATGGTTACTGTTGCCTCAAAATGACCTAAACTATTAGTTATTCCACTGCCTATTTGTATTGCATCGTTGCTCCATTGATTACGGGTTACTGTTCCCATGACTGTTACACTGTCAAGCAAAACATAGACAACCCCTTGATGGAACCATTTACCTGTAATTGTAAAGGTATCACCCGCTTTGGCTTTAAATGTTGAAACCAGATTACTGCCATTTCCGTAAAGACCATAGGCACTGTGATCACCTATACTTTTAATTCCACGTGCATACTGATCATAGGTTGCAAAGTTGTACGTTAAACCTTGATGTTGTGTTTTAAATTGAACCCGATTAAACGTTTCAGGAGTATCTCCCTGCTGATTACTTTTTCCTAAGTCAGGTATTGCTGCAGTAAATGAAAAACTCCCCGATGCATTTGTTGTTTCTCTTTTCCAAGCTCTATATTCTAAATATGCCTGATCATAATATGCTATATCAATTGCTGTGTTTGGTGGATACCCTGAACCGCTGAATTGAACAGGAACTCCCCCTGGACCTTCATTTGGCGTAATTTGGAAAGTAAATTGCCCCGGTGGAGGTGTATTTACAGTTATAAACGTGTCAGTTACTGCAACTGTGTTTGTGTCGGTTTCTGTACCTGCTGAGCTAAAATCAAAAGCTTTAACAGAATATCTTCCGGTAGCCATGTTACTGGCAAAGGTACCGTTTACCCAATTGTTCCCAATAACCCATGCACCTTCATTATTTGAATAATATTTTACTGATGAATCTTGAAGTGCTGCTACTGAGAACATAGGCGAATAAACGTGGTCACCTGTTGAAAATGTTGTTGCAAGATCACGACTTAATAAAAGATAAAAATTGTGACCCGCCCATTTGATGCTTGAATCTCCAAAATACAGATTTACATTATCGCCTGCAATTACCTGTTGATTAGAAACACTTGTAGTAGTACTGTTCACCCTAATGGCTCCTGTAGCTGAGTGAACAAAACCTATTTGTGATGGAACAATAATTGCAACTATAAGCATAACTATTAGAAGAAAATTAATTTTTCTGTTTAACATAATTGATATCTCCCACATAAGATGTATGTCTAATAAGTATTTAAATTTAATGGAATACTGTATATTACTGCATATTACACCATCAACCATCACACATAAATTTTTATTTTTAAACGCACACAAACAAGATTATACAATTATCCACCACAACACTATTTCTTCCCAGAAAATATCTACAATAAAAAACTTTAACTTTACCCCTCATTATTACAAATAACCATGTATAATAGATTAAAAAACAAAAAAATCCTCTTTATTACAGCAGCACTTCTAATTGTAATAATTGTATCCTCAACTATACTATTTACATCACCAAATTCACAACAAACTACCGACCCTTCAGTATTTGTCGGCGTATCTTACGGCGGCAACTCAGTATCAGAAGCTAAACAACTCATTGACAAAGTTAAATCTTACACTAACCTGTTCATTTTACAATCAGGTAGCATACAAAGAGACCCCAACTCTATGAACGAAATAGGTGATTACGCAATTGCCGCCAACCTATATTTCATGCCCTACTTTGGAAATTATGTCGAAGACTCTCTTTCCATTTGGCTTGACAATGCAAAACAACGCTGGGGCGACCGCATGATCGGCGTCTACTACCGCGACGAGTTAAGCGGCAAACTACTTGATGATTACTCATTATTCACAGACCCAAACACAGGAGACACCATAAGAAAAACACGCTACGGCGACATTGTCGTAGAAAAAACAAACGGAATAATAATACATTACGAACTTGACGGCAACATAAACCTCTACGAACCCATAAACAAAAACGAAGGAACATACACAACTTATTATCCCAATGGCACAACAACAACCCAACAACCCAACAAAAAAGCATCAACCACCTATAAACAACTATTAGCCGCACGACCATTCAAAAACAACGATGAAGTCGTCCAACACTTCATAGACCGAACCCAGAAAGAATTCAACTTTCTAAAAAATGCAACCTCCACCGTTTTTAGCTCCGACTATGCACTCTACTGGTATAATTACAAAGCAGGATACGACGTAGTTCTCACACAACTCGGCTGGAACAACTCTCTTAACCAACAAATCTCACTTTGCCGTGGTGCAGCAACTACCCAGAGAAAAGATTGGGGCGTCATAGTCACTTGGCGATACAGCACACCACCCTACCTTGATAGTGGAAAAGAAATCTATGAACAACTAAAAATATCCTACCAGTGCGGCGCAAAATATCTTTTACTGTTTAACTATTATGAGGCAGTCTCATCAAACCCCTATGGCACCCTTAAAGAAGAACATTTCAATGCTCTAAAACGCTTCTGGCACAATGTAGTACAAAACCCCAAAATCGCACACGGCTCCATTATGGCTGACACAATATTGATTTTACCTAAAAACTTTGGCGGAGGTCTACGCTGGCGTGAAGACGCCGTTTGGGGCATATTTAAAGCTGACGAAACTGCAGGCAAAATTTGGGATTTAACCCAGTCAACCTTAAACACACATGGCTATAAACTAGACATCGCATATGACGACCCCGCTTATTCAATATCTCAAGACTACAAAAACATCATAAAATTCCAAGAATAACCTACAGTTACTTGGATATTCTCATTATTTTTAAAATTTCAAACAACATTTTTACATATCAAATTTAGGGAGTGCCTGAGAATAAACTTTACACCCTAAAATCTGCTAACTTTTGAGCACATACAGATTTTTAAGGCTATTTTGACAAACACACCCTTTTTTAACCCACAAACCTTATATGTATATGCAACAATAAGCACATACAAAACGGTTTG
>WQYG01000026.1 GCA_009781395.1 Candidatus Bathycorpusculum sp.
GTTTTTGCTTACTGAAGATATGAGTCGTCCAATGGCTCTAGTGGATAAGTGGACTATCGTGAATGCTATAGTATTCATAGTGGAAATCATTGCTGTAGTGCTTGTTTTTAGACATAACAAGAACAACATTGCAGTTAACAACAATGCTATGGATCCTAACTCCTCTACTGTCCCATCTTCCACACACAAATAACCTTTTTATTTAATTGGTGGTGTATGTTTGTTTTAACATTATGTGGCGGTGAATTGGGTGAGCTTGTTATTGGATAATTTTTAGTTTCTATTTAGTGTTTTGTTGTTGAGGTTGTTTTTCAAATTTAGCGGGTTTGTTTGTGCTTGTGTATGAAGTTTTGTTTTGTGGGTCGTAACAATTTTTAGCAGAATTCGTAATTAAAATCTGATTTTTGTTTTATTTATTATTTCGAAAGTATTAACACAAAAGACATCTTGTACACATATTTTTGTTTCAACGTCTACATTATAGCAACTTTTATTTATGTTGCTAACTTCTTATTTTTTCAAAATATAGGATGTTTTCCATTATGAATTATGTTATGTCAAGTATAGGTTTTATTTCTAAAGTTAATTTACAAAAACGTTACCGCAACAAAACAATCCTTACATTTGTATCCGCACTATTTGTGTTCATATTGCTTTTCTCTCTTCTTTCTACATTTAGTAATAGTAGTGTTTCTCCTTTTGTCTTAGGACTTACTTCCGATGTGGAGGTTAGTACTTCGGCGGGGCTTTTAGCTGCAATTGCTGCTGCTCCTCCTGCTGGTGAGGGTGTTTCTTTTGTTATTGCTCTTAAAAATGACATTCAAATAGTGGCGCCGGCGACTGTGCTTTCTATTCCTGCGGGTAAGGATATTACTTTGATTAGTGTTTATGGTGAGGGTGTTGATGCAGAGGCGGCTGGTTTTTGGAGGCTTATCGGTAGAGGTGGTTTGGGTACTATTGTTGTTGATGGTGTTTTGAGGCTTGGTTCTTCAGTTGATGTTAGTGATGGTATTATTGTTACTCATGCAAGTGGTCAGAGTGGCAGAGGAGTAACCATCAATAGTGGAGGTAAACTTGTCATGAATAGTGGAGAAATCTCAGGGAACTTTGTTGGTGATATTGGTGGTGGTGTACACAACAATGGTGGTGTTTTTGAAATAGCTGGTGATAATTGTGTGATTGCTAACAACAGAGTTACTGGATTGTTTGGTTCTACTTTTAATGGTGGTGGTGTGTACAATAACGGTTTTTTTACTGTGTCGGGTGATAATTGTTTGATTGTTAACAATAATGCTGGTTCTTGGGGTGGGGGTGTGTATAATATTGGTGATTTTGTTGTGTCGGGTGATAATTGTGTGATTGCTAACAACATAATTTCTGGAGCACTTGGTACTGGTTATAGTGGTGGTGGTGTGTACAACAGTGATTCTTTTACTGTGTCGGGTGATAATTGTGTGATTGCTAGCAATAATGGCTTTCGGAGTGGTGGTGGTGTGTACAATGGTGGTGATTTTGTTGTGTCGGGTGTTAATGTGGTGATTTCTAATAATGCTGCCAATTATGGTGGTGGTGTGTACAATTCGTATGGCGGGTTTGTTATGTCGGGTGTTGATTGTGTGATTTTTAACAATACTGCCGTTGAGTACGGTGGTGGGGTATACAATGCGTATGGTGATTTTGTTGTGTCGGGTGATGGCGTGGTAATTTCTAACAATACGGCTAGTCTTTGGGGTGGGGGTGGGGTATACAATGCGTATGGTGATTTTGTTGTGTCGGGTGATGGCGTGGTGATTTCTAATAATACTGCTGCCGAGTATGGTGGTGGTGTGTATAATTATTTTGGTTCTTTTGTTGTGTCGGGTGATGGTGTGGCAATTTCTGGCAATACTGGCCTTTGGGGTGGTGGTGTGTGCAACGTTGATGGTGATTTTGTTGTGTCGGGTGTTAATGTGGTGATTTCTAATAATACTGCTACCGAGTATGGTGGTGGTGTGTATACCTATGGTGATTCTTTTGTTGTGTCGGGTGTTAATGTGGTGATTTCTAATAATACTGCTACCGAGTATGGTGGCGGGGTATACATTGAGGGGTCTTTTGAGATGTCTGGTGGTGAGGTTGCTAATAATATCGCTCGTTATGGTGGGGGTGTGTATGTTGATGTTGGCTCTTTTGTGATGCAAGGCGGTGGAGTTGTTAATAATTTTGCTTCTCTGTCTGGTGGAGGGGTGTATAGTGTGGGGTCTTTTATGTTGTCTAGTGGTGGTGTTGTAGCTAACAACACTGCTACAAATGCGGGTGGTGGTGTATATAGTGCGGGTGGTTCTTTTGTGATGTCTGACGGTGTTATTGCTAACAACACCAGTTATCTTGGGGGTGGTGTGTATATACGTGGTGGCGTTTTCAAGTGGTCTGATGAGGGTGGTGTTATTGCTAACAACACCGCTGTAAGTGGTGGTGGTGTGTACAATGGTGGTTCTTTTGTGATGTCAGGTGAGGGTGGTGTTATTGCTAACAACACCGCTGTAAGTGGTGGTGGTGTGTTTGTTCTTGGTGGTTCTTTTGTGATGTCTGGTGTTAATAGTGCGATTGCTAATAATACCGCAGTTGATGGTGGTGGCGTGTATGTTTATGATGGTCGTGTAGAGTTGTTAGGTGGTAAAGTTTTGGGTAATGTGGCCTCTGAGGGTAATGGTGGTGGGGTTTGGGTTACTGACACTAATGATAAAGCAGATTTTGAGAAACTTTTTGTTGGAGTGGGTGTGGCGTTTGAAAAAAACTATGCTGACAGCGGATTATATTCTTTAGACCTATCTGAATATGGTGCGGTATATGCTGTGCAGATTGAGAGTAACTCGTGGACGAATGGTCTTAAGTATGGTTATAATAATTTTGACATTAGTTATACCTATGGTTCATCTGTAGGTTGTTATGGTGTGACTTATGATGTAGGCGCTGGTGGCGAAGGTGCTCCAGTGGATGTTGGGACATATGATGCAGATGAAGTTGTTACTGTTCTATTTGGTGTTCCAACTAGAACTGGATATGTGTTTATGGGGTGGTTTTATGATGGGGAGGTCTTTTTTGGAGGAGACACGTTTGTTATGCCTGCTGGTGTGGTGGTGTTGGTTGCGCAGTGGGAGGTTGATGTAAAGTATTATTCTGTGATGTATGCTGGCAATGGGTTTACGGGTGGAGTAGTGCCTGTGGACAGCCGTAGTCCTTATGCTAGTGGTAGCATAGTCTTAGTGCAAGATCAGGGTAGTATGGTTAGGGAAGGTTATACTTTTCTTGGCTGGGCTCCTAGTTTTGATGTAGATACAGCTGTTTATGTTGAGGGTTCTGCCTTTAGTATTTTTAAAGATACTACGTTGTATGCTGTGTGGACACAAGAGTCCACCTTTACTGTAACCTATAAGCCCGGTGCTCATGGTTCCTTTACCGATTTTGCTAGAGAGTCGGAGCTTGTTTATACTGTTGTTGCCGGTGGTTTGACTCCTGAGGCCCCTATAGTTGTTGGTGAGGTGGGTTGGCAGTTTGCGGGTTGGGATCCTGTGTTGTCAGTTACTGTTACTGAAGATGCTTTATATGTGGCACAATGGGTGTCCGCTAATGTTGGTGTGGTTTATGATGGTAATGGTGGTGTTGGTGTTCCAGTTGATGATGGTGTTTATGGTGTTGGTGATGTTGTTACGGTGCTATCTGGTGTACCTACTAGGGCTGGTTACACGTTTGCAGGTTGGCTCTACAACGCGGTAGTGTATAGGAGTGGTGATACCTTTACTATGCCTGCAACCCCAAGTGTGGTGTTGGTTGCTCAGTGGACTGCAAATACTTACACCGTAACCTACGCTCCCGGCACCCAAGGTACCTTTACCTCTCAAGTGTACTCAGGTCTAGCCTATGGCGTTAATACACCCACTTTTAGTGGAACACCTGCCGGGCGTTCAGGCTATACGTTTGCAGGCTGGTCCCCCACAGTAACAAGCACTGTCACAGTCAACATTACCTACACAGCACAATGGTCTTCCACAGGCTCCTCAGGCGGAGGCAGCGGCAGTGGTGGAGGTTCTTCAAATAAACCCTCACCCTCAACGCCTCCTCCAACAGAAACAAGCCCGCCTATTTCGCCTCCACCAACAGAAACCCCGCCAGATGGTGGTGAGGAACCTTTGCTTACATGGGCACTTGCAAACCTAGTGTTTAGTGTGGGGGGTCTTGTATTGGCAATTCTATTGGTGATTGTTTGTGTGCTACTGCATCGTAGTTGGGGACAGACTCAGAGTGGTCAAAAGGGGCAAAAACTAAGTAGAGGTCTGGTTTTTTGCGCTCTTTTAAGTGTTGTTTTGGGGGTTGTGGGTGTTGTGGTATTCTTGCTTACTGAAAACATGAGCAACATACGGGTATGGTTTGACAATTGGACCATTGTAAGCGCAGTCCTGTTCGCAGTGGAAATCATAGCTATCACGCTATTACTATTCAAATATGAAATAATCCTTGTCAACAAAGAAAGATATGTCTCCTCTAAATAACCCATACAACAAATCTGCTAAAAATAATCTCTTTTTCTTTTTAGTTTTTTATTTGGCAAAACTTTTTATTAGGTCTTAGTGCTTGTAGGTGTTTGTAATAACGTTGAGGCTTAATAATGATGAAGGCATTTATAATTCATTATCCGTTTGGCGTTGCCGCTTTTGATGAAAAGGACAGTTTGGTTGATAAGGTTCTGTTTTCTAAAAAGCCTCAGGCAGCAGCAAAAAGTTTACTTAAACTTGAATCTGGAAAAGCTTCGGATGAAGTTTTTTCTTTAGTGTCTTTACTTGGCAATGTTGGTTTTGAGGTGTTTGTGTTTGAAAATGCCAATCTTGCTGATGAGGTTCAAAGAAAAGTTGATGGTGTTAAGGTGGCGGTTGCTTCTTCTGTTGAGGCTGAGGGTCTTCGTGGCAGAATGAGTGAGGTGGCTTTCTCTGTTGGGTTTGTTGAGGATGCTCAAGAGTTGGCTCTTTGGAATCGTAATGTTAGCATGGAACTAGCCAAGTTACGGGTTAAGGGTGCTTCGGAGAAGCGTGATTTGATTGTTGCTCAGGCTATTCAAACGCTTGATGATTTGGATCGAACGGTAAACTTGTTTATGGCTAGGTTGCGTGAATGGTATGGCGTTTATTTTCCAGAGTTAGATCGTTTAATTGAAAAGCATGAAACTTATGCCCGTTTAGTTTTAAAATTGTGTGAGCGAGAAAATTATACTTTTGACACAGTGGTAGCTGAGGGTCTTCCTAAGGAACGTTCAGAATTGGTGGCAAAAACTGCTCAGTCTTCTATGGGTGCTGACATTTCTGAGACTGATTTGCAGCAAATTCAAAGCCTTAGCCGTGATGTACTTAACCTTTATGTGTTGCGCAAAAACACGGAATCTTATGTGGATAGTACTATGGAAGAGCTTGCACCAAACGTTCGTGCTGTTGCAGGCGCACTTTTAGGTGCAAGATTAATTGCCATGGCCGGAAGCCTGCAAAATTTAGCTATGCGACCCGCTAGCACCATTCAAGTTTTAGGCGCCGAGAAAGCTCTTTTCCGCTCTCTAAAAACAGGTGCAAGACCCCCTAAGCATGGTCTAATTTTTCAACACACCCTTCTACATGATGCTAAACGTTGGCAGAGAGGAAAAATTGCCCGTGTCATAGCAGGTAAACTCTCTATAGCTGCAAGGGCTGATGCCTTTGGCGGAAACTTTGTTGGCGATCGTCTAAAAGCTGAAGTTAACAAACGTCTTGACGAAATTCACGAAAAATACAAAGATGCCCCCCCTCCTAAAGAACCTAAACCCCGAGAAGAACACCAAGACCGCAACCAACGCTTCAACAACCGTGGCGGTGGCGAGCGACGCAACCGTTTCGGAAACAGAGGCCGAGGTGGTAGTGGCGGTAGGGACGGCGGTAGTGGTGGCGGTCGTCGAGATCAATACAGAGGCAACAACCGCGACCGTAGCAACTATGGCAGTGGTGGCGGTGATGGCAGTGGTAAATTCCGCAGCAACTATGGCGACAGCAGCGGCGGTAGAGACGGCGGTGGCAGTGGTAGAGACAGTGGTGGCGGTGATGGCAGTGGTAAATTCCGCAGCAACTTTGGCAGTGATGGCAGTGGTGGCAACAAATTCCGTAGTGGTGGCAGCGGCGGTAGTGATGGTAGTGGTGGCAACAAATTCCGTAGTGGTGGCAACAAATTCCGCCGTAACGGCGGTGAAGATCGTAACCGTGACCATGCTGGTGGTGAACGGCGGAGAAACGATTAATGTGCATATAAAAATTCGTTCCCATCCCCAATTTAAAGAAATTTATCAAGCCATGCTAGAAGGCGGAGTCCAACGTCTAGCAACCCGAAACTTAACCCCTGGATTAACCGTCTACGGCGAGAGACTAATTCACGTTAAAAACATAGAATACCGCATATGGGATGCTTTCCGAAGCAAACTTGCCGGAGGCATCATAAAAGGCATACAAAACGTACCTATAGAACCTAACTCCCAAGTACTCTACTTAGGAGCCGCCTCAGGCACAACCCCAAGCCACATATCTGACATCATAGGCGAAAACGGTCACATATACTGCGTAGAATTCGCCTCCCGATCCCTACGCGATCTTGTCAACAACGTAGCCGCATACCGAACCAACATGTCCCCTTCCTTGAAGACGCACGCAAACCCGAAAAATACGCCATATTTATCCCAAAAAAAGTCGACGTCATATACTGCGACGTCGCCCAACCCGAACAAGCAAAACTCTTAGCCGACAACGCAGATGCACTTCTAAAACCCAACGGATGGATAATGCTCGCCTGCAAATCCCAAAGCATAGATGTCACCTTAACCCCTGAAAAAGTCTACAAACAAGAAGCAAACATACTACGCAACAGAGGATTTAACGTAAAAGAAACAGTCGACCTAGAACCCTACGACAAAGCACACGCCATGATCATCGCCCAACAACAACAATAAAACCCAAAATAGATACAACCCACAATTATTCTTTTATTTGGTGCATACCTTATGGACACAATAAACTTTATTCTTGAAAAGGGTGATGCTTGGCTTCAATACTCCACAAAACTAAACATCCTAAAAGAAAACAAAGACAACTTGACAGATTTACGATCACAGATACTTTCTGATCCAAAAATAAAGACCTATCTAAACGACATAACCAACTATCACGGCATCCTTGTTCGCAACCATAAAGACCCCGAGTTACCCATTCACAAACTCTTATTTCTATTAGACATCGGACTTGACACCAACGTTTCAGAAATACAAACCGCCACTAAAAGAATTATGGAAAACAAGGATAATAACGGCGTATATAGGTCGTTAACCAACATTCCTAAACACTTTGGTGGCAGTGGTGAGGATACGTTTGGTTGGTGTCTTTGTGATGCTCCGCTTTTGTTGCTTGCATTGCTCAAAGCAGACATTGACTATGAAAAACACATAAAGAAAGGCGTGGATTACCTTGCCCAATTCCATAAAGATTCTGGATTTCCCTGTACAGTTTCACGAGAGTTTGGAAAATTCAGAGGTCCAGGCCGAAAAGACGACTGTTGCCCCTATGCTTCTTTAATCATGCTAAAACTGCTATCAGCAATTCCAGAATACCAAAAATCAGAAATTGCGATAAATACTGCAAGGGGCTTACTTTCATTATGGGAAAACAGCAGGGAGCGTCATCCGTACATGTTTTATATGGGAACTGATTTTAGAAAACTTAGGGCTCCAGCTATGTGGTATGACATAGTAAGTGTTGTAGACGTATTAAGTCGTTTTGAGTCTATTAGGAAGGATTCACGTTTCAAAGAAATGGTTGCGCTGATTGAGAGTAAACAAGATAGTAACGGGTTATTTACCCCCGAAGCCGTTTACCAAAAGTTCAAGGGATGGGATTTTGGTCAAAAGAAAAATCCTTCACCATATTTGACATATTTATGTCATCAAATTTTAACTCGAACAACAAAATAAGCACAATACAGCCTATCTTAAGACAAAAATAAGACAGACTAAATTTGTCTATCTCTCAATGACGGTTAAGTTACAACTTCTTTTTCAATTTTACAATCCGACTAATCTGCGATTCAGTCAATTCGCTTGTTCTTGCCTCTAGAGCTTTTATGAATGCTTCTTTGTTATCTGAATTAATACAGACCGCCATCCGCTCAACGTGTTGCGGAATTTCTTTTGCCCTACAACGTGCAATATGCTCAAGTAAAATGGGAAATACCTGTGCCTGATAGTTACTATTTGCTCTACAAAGATAGGCAAATACGCTAGTGCTGCTATCAACCGTAATTACACTACCCTTTTTGTATGCCGCAACGATTTTTGGCAAGTGACTAAAGATTACTTCTGGCTTAATTGAGGCAATATACGCTAAAGCTCTCATACTTCCCCAAACGAGGCGATTATTTTTATCAGACAACCCCCCAATGAATTCAGTGGCATAGTCTGCGATTAATTCGGGTTTTCTTTGTCCAATTTCATATAAAACTTTAATACAGTCATTAGCCACCGCTTGTTCGTCTGATTTTAACCCAGATACAATTTCTCCAATCCCTTGCTTGTCATTGCTATTGCATAGTTTTTGTGCAAGTTCAATATTTGGGGTTTCATCACTACGACCAAGCCGACAGGCTAATAATTCAAGCATTAGCTATAGCGCCTGTTTGGTTTTAAGTAAATTGGTTTTTCCATGCGGGCAGATTTTTCATCGCCGCTATGGCTGCACTTTCTGCAGCTTCACGAGACAATCCCTGTGATTGCATGATAAAGTAGGTCATGCCTTCTTTTACCTCATCAAAGGACTTTATCGTACCATCTAAACGGGCACAATGCACACAATAATCCTTAGTTTCATCATTTAGTGCAAAATCAGACTCAACATTCATGGGCATACCGCATGCAATACAATCTTTCATCCACATTACCTTCTAACAATTTTATTAAACTGAAAACTAAAAATGTTTTAACAGCTTTATTAGCGTATCGTATTTTTCATAGTTAGTTTTTGACAAACCCAAGAGGCTAAGTGTTATCGTTTTTGTTTTCCTTTTAAAATTACGGTTTGTTAAAAGGTTGTGGTTTGAGTTGTGGTTAGATATGGCTGATAGATAGTTTGGTTGGTGAAATCGTAATTATTGATATAAATGATGCTGATGGGAAATTATTTTGGGGAAAGACGATGTTGGTTTTTTGCTAACCTTTAAATGTCTTTTTGTTATTTAATTGTTATTGATTAACCTGTGTGAGGCTTGCTATGTCTTTAGTAGAGTTGTCAAATCCTTATTTAACGTCGTTTGCTTCAGGTTTGCTTTATGGTTTGGTGGCTTGTACTGCGACATGTTTGCCGTATCTTGCAAGTTATATAGCTGGTACAGGGGCTGATTTTCGCAGAGGTTTTTTTACTACTTTGACTTTTAATTCTGGTCGTGTAATTGCTTACACCTTAATTGGTGCAGCTATTGGTCTTTTTAGTGGGCTGTTGCATTTTTTTGCGGATCCGGCAACTTTTTCTGTGTTTCAAGCGTATTCTACAGTGGCTTTTAGTGTTGTTACTATATTAATTGGTGCAATTTTGCTATACAAGAACCGAAAACCCTCCTGCAACTGCAACCTTCCCCCTCTTAACCCTAAATCTTTTCCTGTTAACAATTCAAAAATACAATTTTTACGACAATTTGATGTGGGGGCTTTCACTTTAGGCTTAAGCCGTGGTCTAGTCCTATGCCCACCTCTAATTGCCTTCTTACTCTACTCTATTCCCTTTGCCAGCCCCCTTGACAGTGTGCTCTTTGCAGCCCTATTTGGCATAGGAACCGCAATATCCCCCATGCTGCTAATAGGCAGCGTTACAGGTTGGCTTTTAAACAAAGCCGACTTGCTACGTCGATACATAGCCCTCGCAGGAGCCTTCATAATCATCTTGCTAGGAATTAGCACCCTAATAAGTTCCATATTAAGTCTAACCTAAAGAGGAAATCAAAATGAAAAACCAACCCCAACAGCAACAAAAAAAAGAAGCAAAAACTGTTGAACTTAAAAAAATCATGCCTGAAACCACCCAAAAAGAAATCGACACCCTAAACCCCACTTTAAAAGCTGCCTCTGAACAAATCATCGCCCAAACCCTCGAACGCCTAAAAAAAATAAACCCTAACCGTCCAAAAGAGATGGAATATTTTGACGAAATGGCTAACCTGTTTGGCAAACGCGTAGAAGAACTAAAGCAAGCCCAAGCTGAGGGTAAAAAAATTATTGGGTATAACTGTATTTTTGCACCTTTAGAGTTAATTTTGGCTGCTGATGCCATTCCTGTTAGGATAAATTCGGGTTGGTATGATACCTCTAAACTTGGCGATCGGGTGGTGCCTGTTGAAGTTTGCTCCATCATACGTTCAACAATTGGAGCTAAAATGGTTGAGCTCTCTCCTTTTCTTGAGTTAAGTGATGTTTTAATTACTGTGTTAACCTGCGATGGTATGACTAAACTTAGTGAAATTTTAGGTGAATACAAACAAGTATGGGGCTTATCTAATCCGCGCATTAAAGACTCTGAGCAAGCCTTAAAGTTTTGGAATGAAGAGATAAAACAAATTAAAACTAACCTTGAAAAATTAACTGGTAACAAAATTACTGTAAAAAACCTAAAACCTGCCATACTTAAAACCCAGAAAGCCACTAAGGCGTTTCGTCGGTTACAAAACTTACGCAAAGACGACACCGTTATCTCTGGTCAGGATGCTTTGTTAGTTACTCAAACTTATATGTGGGATGACATTGATCGTTGGACTGAAAAAACAAACGTTCTTTGTGACGAATTAGATAGACGTGTACAGGCAAAAGAATGGATCTGCCCCTCTGATACTCCACGAGTTATGATTACAGGCACCCCAATGTTTTGGCCTGATAACTGGAAACTTCCAAGCCTTATAGAAGAAGGAAACCCTCGAGGCATTTTAGTTGCAGACGAACTTTGCTCAAGTGAACGCTTACTCTACGATCCAGTAGGCATTGACGAATGGACTATGAACGACATGCTAAATGCCATAGGTGAACGCTACCTAATGGCCTGCACCTGCCCCTGTTTTACCAGCAAAGACGGCAACGAAGACCGCATAAACTGGCTGCTAACAAAAATCAAAGACCACAAAATACAAGGCGTCATATACTATGTAACAAGAGGCTGCATGCTCTACGCCATGGAATACACCACAGTCAAACGAGCCCTAGACAAAATAAACATACCCGTCTACTACCTAGACACCGACTACACTCGCGAAGACACCGGACAACTAAAAACCCGCGTTGAAGCCTTCCTAGAAATGCTAAACGCACAAATAGACATCTAAAGGCCACCCCCATGACAACCTCAACTATAGGTTTTGACATAGGCACCCAAACAATCAAAGTCATAATACTAAACAACAAAACACGCCAAGTAGTAGCCCGAACACAAGCCTTCGCAGGATTCGACCCCGCCCAAGCCCTAAAAACTGCAGTAGAACAAGCCCTAAAAACCGCAAACCTCACCCAAACCGACATCACCACATTTGCCACTACAGGCTCAAATCTTGAAACATACCCCTACCCCGTCATCACCGTAAGTACCATGAGTGCCCTAACAAAAGCTGGAACACATTTTTTCCCTCAAGCTCATACAATTATTGAAGTAGGTGCTGAAGAAGCAAGAGCTGTAAAATGTGATGACCGTGGACTTATGGTGGATTTTGTTGTAAATGAGCGATGCGCTGCCGGTGCTGGAGCTTTTATTGAGGCTATGGCTCGTGCTTTAGAGGTAAAAATGGAAGATATGGGTCCTTTATCTCTTGAAGCTGAACGTGCAAGCTCTATTAATGCTGCTTGTGTTATATTTGGTGAATCTGATGTGGTTTCATTAATTCATAAACAAGAGCCTAAATCTGAAATTGCACGTGCGGTTTATGATGCTATGGCTGATAGAGTGTCTGCTATGGTTCACCGTTTAGGTGTAAATCCTCAAGTGGTTCTAGTCGGAGGCGTAGCTAAAGATGTTGGTTTTATAGCCTCCTTAAAACGTAAGTTGGGTGTTGAAGTGTTTATCCCCGAGTTTTCTGAGTACGCTGGTGCTTTAGGTGCGGCATTAATTGGTTTAACAAAAAGTGGAGGAAATAAAAATTGACGTTGCAAACTGATAATGCTTTTTGGCGTTGGCAAGAATATCATCGTGTAATGCCTGATAAATCTTGGACAAGTACAGATGTAATAACTGCTGGGGTGGATGTGGGTTCGGTGGGTTCTAAGGCTGCGGTTCTTGTTAATGGAGAGATTTATTCTTGGGGTATAACGCGTACAGGTTCTAATAGTCCTGATAGTGCTGTTAAGGCTCTTAATTGGGCTCTAAAAGATACGGGTCTTAAACAGTCTGATTGTAAATATATTGTTGGCACTGGATATGGTCGAGTAAATATTCCTTTTGCTAATAAGGCTCTTACAGAGATTGCTTGTCATGCAAAAGGTGCTAACTATATCTGGGGTTCCCAAGTACACACAGTGCTTGACGTTGGTGGTCAAGACATCAAAGCTATTCGATGTGATGATACCGGACGGGTTACTTCTTTTTTGATGAATGATAAATGTGCTGCAGGTACAGGCAGGGGGATGGAGGTTTTTGCAGATTTACTTCAAATCCCAATTGAAGAGATTGGTGAGATGAGTTTAAAAGTGGATGAAGAACCTCCTTCGGTGAGTTGTACGTGTGTAGCTTTTGCTAAAACAGAAGCCGTTGGTCTTTTACGTAAGGGTTGGTCTAAAGAAAAAGTACTTGCTGCATACACTAAAGCTATGGCTGTGCGTATGAGTAACTTGATTAAACGAGTAGGTTTAGAACCTGACCTTGTAATCACAGGAGGGCAATCAAAAAACATTGGCATTGTAAGTCGTGTTGAGGCTGCTTTAGGTGTTAAATGTCTTGCTATGCCTAATTGGCGTGAAAACGGTTTAGACCCTATGATTGCAGGTGCTTTGGGGGCAGGAATTTTGCAAAAGCCCTCTATGATAAATCCCAAAACCCTTGAGGCAACAACATGATTAGTTACTATGGCTACTCTGACGGGTCAGGAGAATATTTTATTATCGTTGACTCTGAGAAATGCAGCGGATGTCAAAAATGTGTTAACCAATGCCCTAAAAACGCGTTACACATAGAGCTATTGTTTATTGATCTAGAAGACAAACCTGTTGCCAGCGTTAAAGAGGCTTTTTGTAACAAAATCCAATACATCTGCGCTCAATGTAAACCTGAAAAAAACCAAACCCCCTGCACCCTAGCCTGCCCCAACAAAGCAATAAAATGCCTCTACACCACCCCAGCTACTGTATGATAGCACCCAGTTACGCAACGTTAACTACTTTTGTTTTGTCTTCTTTTTCTTATTTTTTTCTTGTTTATAAAATGTGGGAAAATAACATTTACATTTGGGTTGTTTGTTTAGTTACATGTTGTACAAATAACTCATGTTTTTTCATGGCTTTAGTGCTGTTGATTGAATGTAGTAGGGTTAAACCTGTTGGTGTATAAATGTTATTTTTTATCAGTTATTAGTGTTTCAATCCATGTTGTTTCGCGTAAAAGTTTGCGGTCTTTACGTAAGTCAAATGGGGATTTAATCAGGCCTATTAGAAAGCCGCCCACAACATAAAGTGCGACGCCCATATAATAGGCGAAATCTCTAGCGTAATCAATTCCATCCGTTTTTGCAAAATCATAATCAATTTTAGTTTGCTGCCATACGTCGGTGGCGAAAGCTTTTCTTATTCCTAGACACCCAGTCCCGCCCATATATGTGCTAATTAGTCCAATAACGCCAAAAATGGCTATCAGACTGAGAATACCAGCTGATGACTGTGCTCCGTCTGGAAGTGTGAGTATTCCAAGTATAAGTGGAAGTAATGACATAGTTACGCCGCCTGTAATGGCGCCTATCGTGAAAATGCGGATATCTGCTTTCGCAGACTTTCTCTTTTCGTGTGCGTCTGTTATACAGTTGTGGCACAACATCACATTTTCTGCGTTTTTTCTGCTTTTGGAGATACATTCAGGGCATAAATTCGCTTTACAATTCTCACATTGTCCATTAGACTCTCTGTCAGAATGATTATGACATGTCATATCTTTTACCATGTTATATGCAAACATGGGTGGTAATAAAAGTTTTCTATATTGTTGATAAATGCACTAATAATTTTCAGAAAGTGTACATTATGAGAATTAATTTTTCTTAAATTGCATTCTATGAAATGGCAAAAATCAGGTAGATTTGCGAAAAAATAGGGTTCTTGTAACCGAAAAACAAATGATAATATCCCCAAATATCTCCAAAATAGAAAAATAGGTTTTTTCATAATGTACACTTTTTGAATAAACTTTTAACGTGTATTGGGCAGTTTAGAAAAAATTTGTTGAATTATTTTTTTAGTCCTATTTGTGGCGAAAAGTTGTTTGTGGTGGTCTGTTCTTGTTTTTGGCTGGTTTTGGTGTTTTTGTTTTTATTTAATGCCTGTCTGAGAGTTGGGTTAGATGACTATGATTTTTGTCTCTGAATTTGGTGAAATATGTTCATTTTTGTGCGGTCTGAAGCTTGAAAAGTTTCATGGTCTGTGTATTCATCATCGGGTGAGTTTGATTGTTTGGAGGGTTTTCTTGTTTTTTGGTGTTAAATGTTGTTGTATGTGTGTTTTGGTGTGTGTTTGTTGAGTTAGTTGTAAATGTTAAATCTATTTATTTAACTCTTAATAGTCAATAAAACTTATAAACAAGCGATCATGTAGTTATGGCTCATTGGAGGAGACAAGTTCTTCTTGTTCCGCTAACGCTATATGTTCTGTTTATCGAAGCCTCCTTTCTCTTCGAAAACAACACACGTTTTAACCGAGCAACAACTTTCTCCTCCAACAACTTTTCCAACAACACAAACCTCTAGATCAACTCATTTACCAACACCCAACCCTCAAACCAACAATTACTACTATCACATGATCTGCATTTCCTCTATCTACCTCTATTGACACTATTGCCGTATCTAAACACCAAACTACCCCTACACACATACCCATACAAACATGAATACATAACAGCAACACATAAAACCCAAAATGTTTACGCAACTTTTGTAACTACTTTATACAGCACAACCTGTAAACAATAAAGACAGTCACGAAAAGTTAAGTATCAGCTTTTTAATAATTACCTGAAGACTTATGGCCTATACACGAGAAGAAACAGAAGACGTCGAAGTTGATTATCCCATACAACAACTCTGGGAAGGCATTCCAAAAGCCATAGCCAAACTAGAATGGACAATCGAAGAATCCAACCAAGAAAAACACTATCTAACCCTTAAAACCCAAGGAGCTTTTCTATCCTACCCCTCAAACATCAAACTCTTTCTAACTCCAATCGACGACAAAACTACCCGTATGCTAATTGCCGGTGAAACCCCCGTCACAACAGTCACCTCCGTACTCGAATTCCGCCGAACCCGCGAACGCATAGAACAACTCATAGTCGCACTCGCCCAACACATGGAAAAACAACAACAGTCACAGCAACAGCAATAATCCATCCTATCTTATTATGTATAATCTTATGAAACATAGTTTCCACCATTTAAGCTAAAACATGGATAGTCGGTGGTTTCTATAGTTTATTTTCTATGTTTGGCAGAATATTTTTTGAAAACTAAAAAGATAACCTTTAAAAATAAAAACACTTCATAATGATATAAGAAGATTTCATATGACTGAACAATTACATCCTTATGTAATATTTCTCCCAGCCGAAAAGAAAGACAAAATACTCTCAGCAATATTTGGCTCAAAAGGCGGCGTAGACATCCTACGATACAGCCTAAAACAAGGCATAAACAAAAGCCTATACCAAAAAGAACTCGTAACAAAACTAAACTACTCAAACAAAACAGTCATAGAAAACCTAAAAACCCTAACAACCCTAGGCGTTCTAAACGAAAGCATGGAAAAAAACGAAAAAGACAACCGCATCACCTGGATAAAAACCTACCAACTCACAACCCTTGGCAGATGGTTCGCCCTACTCCTAGCCGAAGAAGAACTAACAGAAGAAGAAAAAACCAACATCCTACAAAGCCTCTTCCACACATACCTAAAACAAACAAGACTCCTAGCCGAAGAAATAGGCCTAAACAAAAAACAACTCGAAGAAGCCTTCAAAGAAGAACTAAAAAACACAAAACCCTAACCAACAAAAACCAAACCCACACCTACAAACAACAACAAACCACAAAACAAAACAAAATAAAACAAGAAAAAAGAAAACCTTCCAAACTACACCCCACTCTTACACCACTCTCTATCCCCTCTCACAACAAACAACAAAACCCTAACAACAAACCATAAAAAACCACACGATTACCTAAAACAACTCACAAGCACCTCTAAATCACGGGAACGCTTATTAGGAAAAACACAACATCATTACAAACCTAACAACAACCAACACCAAACCAAACGCAGCCCGGTGGTGTAGTGGTCAAGCATAGCGGGCTTTGGACCCGCTGACGAGAGTTCGAATCTCTCCCGGGCTATATCTTATTTAGCAATACTTTATGGTAAAAAGAGATTTTTGTTTTAATACCCTTAAAGGTTATACTGCGCAATAGGGTGGTTAATGTTACAGGTATGTTTTTTTGTTGTTGTGTGGTGGCGTGGGTGTGGATTGTATGAACTCTTCTGGTTTGTTCTGTTTTAATATAGTCCAATAGTCTTTATGTTTACAAACAGCAAATAAAACCTCGGGTGGACCTAAATTTTTTTATTTATTGTTGGCTGAGTGTGATGTATGTCTATAATAATGTCGTTTGGTGTGAAACGAAAAATCATTGGTGTAGTGATAATTGTTGTTATTTTCATTTTTCTTGGCTCCTTATTAGTTTTTGATAGACCGCAAGACCCTGACTTGATAGCCTATAAAGTGCAGACAAATCAGGTTTTTGAGGATGCAAAAATCGAATTTGAACGTCTACGTGGTGTCACTTTGCCTTCAGATATTACACTTTCTGTTTACACAAAGCAGCAGGCAATTGATAAATGGGGTAAACCCGCTTCAAATTTAGACATTGAAAATATCCTGCGACAAGAAAATATTTACAAGAGTTTATTTTTAATGACTGAAAACGAAAGCCTTAGCAATGCTTCAACAGAATGGGTAGCAAGCTGGACTGCCGTAACTGTTAACAATGAAATATATGTGATTTACGAAAATTTTTGGCCATGGGACATACCTAATGCTAAAGCTATCTTAATACATGAACTCACTCATGTCTGGCAACCTGCTATTCCATCTCCAACTAACTATGATTCTGACCAAGCACAAAACGCACTTCTAGAAGGAGACGCCTCATACATGGCCAACTATTACTATAGCACAGAATACAATAAAAATATCAGTAATAGTTCTAACTCTAAAATCAGCTATAACACTAGTTTACCTGCCTTTTTGTATCTTCCCAAATGGGATGGTATCTCTCCAAACGTTCCAAATGCAGTCTATAACCTAAACTGGTTTCCATATATTCAAGGTGAAACTTTTGTGTCTGCAATAGTTGATAACTATGGCTGGAGCAGGCTAAATCTATGCTATACTACACCAGCCTATACTCCCAGTACAACAGAACAAATTCTCCATCCAAACAAATATTTTACAGGCGAAACAGCAAAACCCCCACTTGCACCAACACCCTCAGATGATAGCTGGACCATAATTCCCAGCCGTTACGGTTATCCCTCTGACACCTACGGCGAATATTTCATCTACATAATGCTAAACCAATGGCTCGACGATAACCAAGCACAAAAAGCCGCAACTGGATGGGGCGGAGACAACTTTACCTACTATGAAAAAGACACAGATTTTCTATTCACCTGGAACATCAACTGGGATAGCATCAAAGACGCCTCAGAATTCAACCAAGCCTTCACTGACATGCTAAAACTAACACAAGCAACACCTAACGGCAACAATCAATGGCTCACAAACAACAACCGATACCTCACCCTATTCTGGAACCCCAACACCGCAACAACTCTAATAATATGCTCAACCAACCAAACCGCCACAAACCATGCATTCTTCACCCAATAACTACTATGAAGCAGTCAATATTAGCGCGACATATTACAGTTTGTTTCTCACCAATTGTCTTCTTCTTTTTTGATGTCATCTGATAGCCAGTCTTGGGAGCGGCATACTGTTTTTCCGGCAAACTTGAATTGTAATGCGTCCTTATATGGGCACATCTCTACACAACGCAGGCATCCAATGCATCGTGGAGTCATAACATCTCCCTCGTCTTGTTCATAGACCTCTTTAACTTCCATAGGACAGGCTCGTCTGCATATGCCACATTTTGTGCATCGCTCTTTAGTTTTCTCCAGTTTTACAAGGGTGGTCCATTTGAAAGGTGGCACTTTACTTAATAACCCTACTAAACCACCTAACGGGCAGATTCTACACCACGCTCGACTAATAAATAAGGCCGCCACTGAGACTATGAATAGTGAAATCACGTTTATTGAAGTCATAAACCTGCCTAAGTGGTAAAAGGTTCCAGTTGGATTAAATACCCACTCAGTTTGAAATATGCCTATTTGATTCTCAACTATTACGCACAAAGGTTTCATGGGACACACAGCACAGAACGGCTCAGAAAGATATCTGTAAACGAATCCCCCCTCCTCCGTTCCGGGAATAAGCTGTGTACCTGTAATGGTGTATGACGCAAAAAGTATGCACAAAATAAGTGTTGTAGCTAATATGACATAACTAAGCTGATGAAGAGCCTTGTTAGTATGATCTGAAAGTTTAACACGTCTGATTTTTAAACGCTTTCTAAGGTATGATAATAAGTCATGATATAAACCAAAAGGACATACCCAACCACACCAAGCTCTACCCAAAATAAACGAAAACAAAATCAACCCCCCTGCAACTACTGCTAACCGCGCTACCCCTGAGGTGTTATAGTATACGCCCCAACCATGACTACTTTCTAGAAACGGGTAAATGTATGTCTGCATCTCCCAAAGTGCGCAGGTCACAGTTCGTCCGCATGGGTAATAGCATGCAAGGAAGGGCACTGGGAAACCCTCTGGAATACTAACACCAAAAACATTGGTGCCTAACAGCAATTCATGTACAACAACCTGTCTGACAGGACGTGGCACCATTTGATGATCAACAAATGCACCTGTGTATAGTAGAAATACCAAAAGAATCATAATACAAATTCTTAATGAGCTGATTCTACGGGTCTTCTTTTTCAACCCTGTTATAGCAAATATAATTCCAGTACACGTTAACACTACAGCTGTTGCTAGAAGTGGAACATTAACTTTCCAAGGTTGTACAAACTGTTCTGGCTCTGGGGCAGTTCCTGTGGGGTCACTTACTTCAACAAACATTCTATCGCTTATGTGTATATTGCTGGCGCATAGATTCCAGTATCCCTTCATATCCATCACTACCTCAACGGGGCCAAATTCGCCTGTTTCCGGATCGGCTGGTACATACGTTTCAATCCAGCTGTAATCTGGCCTTACGCTACATATTCTAATGGCGGCGTTTGCCCTTGGTGGACTAATAATTCCTGTTATCGTAATAGTTTGGTTAATTTCTACAGCTGTTTTATCTACATATGCAATAATGTCTGGACCAAAACATGGCAATGGCTCTGCAGAGGTTAACATCTGTGATTGTGCGGTGGCAACGGATTGAATAGACGCCGTGTCTTTAGACGTGTTAACTGTTGCCTGTAGAAGAGTATTCTCATTTTGTATGTTTAAATTTGTATTTAAGACTCCTAACGTAGATGCTGAACATAAATTACAAACTGTGAGAACGATAATAACTGCAACAAATACAATGACATATTTAGGCAGTTTATACATTGCCTTTCTCCCAAATTCCTGAAATCTGTTGCTGTATAAACGACATGATACTTTATATTCTGTGTTTGCTTTAAAAATTTTTTGGAGTGTTTATTTAGACATATAACTGTTGATATAATTGTCTGCAAGACGCGGAGAAATAAAATTGGAGTATCTGCAAGATTTATCTACTCAAATAAGACTAAAACTTGTAAATTATGAATTTTTGTGCTTATCCTTGTACGTAAACATTTTCTGAATCCTAGTTTGAAAAAGAGAGAAGAAAATTAATATGTAACGATAGATTTAGAAAATGGTGCGTGATATTGTGTGAGTAAACAGTCAGTTATATTGGATATTGTTTTTCATCGCGTGATTTTTGCTATTGTGTTTTTATTGTATATAGCGGTGGTTATTGTTGATTATATCGTTGATATCATGCCAACCCCTTGGGGTATGTACTTGTTTGTACCCGTTGTAATTTTTGGTTTAATTGGTTATTTAGTGGATGAAGCACGATAAAATAAGCGTTTATCTTCAGTTTCATGTAGCAATTAGGCAACTCTACAAGCTAGTACTACATTGTTAAATCTTAAAATTGTATAAATACCTCTTTTACGTTATGGTGTATCGTAGAGGACACATCATGCCAAAATTAATGTACAAAGTTAATCTAACAGAAGAAGAACAAACAAAACTAATAAAA